>JBEAXM010000166.1:0-10167 GCA_041159805.1 Bacteroidota bacterium | reverse complement strand
CTTATCTCCACATTCGATAACGCAACCGGTAACTCAGGATAACTGAATTGTCCCTTGTCCACCTTTAGGTTAATTCCAAAACCGGGCATGGTGGTGGCGCTATAGGTGCCTTTTATGAAACCCGACAAAGCCAAAGTGCCGGAGCTCTTCGCTTTGTCGAATCCCTCCTTGTATGCACCTGGTATTAGCGAAACGAATTGGCTGAAATCATTTTCCTGTATATCGAATTTCAAATCCATTTCAATCGGATCATTCGGCATGGCTATGTGTCCTGAGAAGCCCATTGTCAAGGTGTTCAGCCGAAGTTCATTATCCTTGAATGTGAACTTCATGTTTTTCATGTCCATGTCCAAGTCAGCACTTAAATCGGCTTTAGCCCTGCTGATATACTTGACTCCTCCATACGAGAGGTTGAATGCCTCCACCTGAGTCGATGTGCTGAAGCTGAACTGTTCATCCGCAAAATCACCACGTCCCTTATGGATGGTGTTGATCAATTGCAGATCGAGTCCCATTGAGCGATCTGAATAGGAAATGTTTCCGTTACGGATTCCGTACCGTTTGAGTTCAATATTGACACCTTGCGATGGTTCTTGCGGTTTCTGGACCGAGTCCGCTTTTGCGATGTCCCAATTGGCACGGCCGTCCTCCAATACAATCAGGTTGACCATTGGGGTGTTGAGGTAAATGCTGCGAATACGGATTTTTTCACCAGTGATCAAACTCCAAACATCCGCGGAAGCGGTAATGCGACCAACCTTAAGCAGGGTGTCTCCCTCGAAAGGTGCCACTCCTACAATGGTGACACTGTCAACGGTTACAGTGAGGTAGGGGAAATGTCTGAACATGGAAACGCCCACTTCTGTGAAATCCACTTTGGCGTTCAGATTCTCATTTACTCCCTGTTTTACTGCGGCCTTTATTTTGTCTTTGAAAGCGAGTGGTAAAATCACAACTGCTGCCAACAGCAACGTAGCAATGATACCGGAGGCGATTAGGATTTTCTTTTTGCGGGTCATGTCTGGAGGTTCAAATACGGGAGGTTCGGTGTTGTAATAGTTGGTCTGCGATCACCATGGCTGCCATGGATTCAACAATTGGTACGGCACGGGGAACAACGCATGGGTCATGCCGTCCTTCATGCAATAACTCGATTTCGTTGCCATTCTTGTCCAAGGTCATTTGCGGTTTTGAGATCGTTGAAACCGGCTTGAAGGCGACACGGAAGGTGATATCCTGACCATTGCTGATGCCGCCATTGGTACCGCCTGAATGATTGTTTCCTTTTACATCGGTTAGAACCATTGGGTCATTATGCTCCGATCCTTGCATCAAGGTCCCGCCAAACCCCGAGCCCAATTCAAATCCTTTTGCGGCATTGATTCCCATCATGGCTTTGGCAAGTTCCGCAGGGAGCTTGCTGAATACGGGTTCGCCGATGCCTGCAGGAAGGCCCTTGATCAATCCTGAAATCACCCCTCCACATGAGTCGCCCTCAGCCTTGATTTTTGCAATATGTGCTTTCATGGCTTCAGCGCTCTGGTCATGGCTAGTGCGTACTTCATTCCGGTACCTGAACTCCAAATCATGTGCCACGTCTGCTGGTAAGTGTATTGGGCCTATGGAGGAGGTCCATGCAAACACCTTCACATTGAAATGGGCAAGCAGTTGCATGGCAATGGCGCCACCAACCACACGACATACGGTTTCCCTGGCAGAGGCGCGTCCGCCACCTCGATGGTCGCGTATTCCGTATTTGGCATCCCAGGTATGGTCGGCATGCCCCGGACGGTACACATCGCGAAGTGAATCGTAGTCGCTCGACTTAGCATCCTGGTTTCTGATGATAAAACCGATTGGTGTTCCTAATGTGACCCCGTCCATGATGCCAGACAGCACTTCAACGTGGTCTTTCTCATTACGCGGAGAGGTGATGCTGCTTTGACCTGGCCGGCGAAGGTCAACCAATTGCTGTATGGCCGATAAATCCAGCTTCAATCCCGCAGGGCATCCATCCACTACGCCACCCATGGCAACGCCATGCGATTCACCAAAAGTGGTCAGTCTGAAAAGTGTTCCGAAGGTGTTGGATGACAAGGTTAGGGTGGTTATTATGTTGGCGTATTACGGATTGCTGACCTGGTTAATGTTATTGATCCTTCTCCAATATTCGCTCTTGCAGTTTGACCTGTGCATCTACCCATGCTTCAAACACCGGGCTTTCCTCCCAAAGCTCCCGCAATTCGGAGTCGGAAACAACCTTATCGATAGATTCTGCTGCCTTTTCGGCAAGTCCGCAGATGATACCATGGGGCTCTGAACCGTATGGCAGGAACATGCCAATCCATTCGTTCAAATCCTCCGGTAGGTCTTCGGCAGGCTGTCCCAGGGTGGCGGCAACGATTTCACAAGCAACCAAGGCCTCTTCACATTCCATCAGGCCTGGCCGGTCATCCTCGTCAAACATCCGGTTGATGGCCATCGAAATCATTCCGAAGCCATTGATACTCATGTCTTCCAAAAAGTTGGCGGCGGTTTCCCCTTCAAAGTTGGAAATTCGATTGTCTTCCATGATACAAATTTAAGGTATAACGCGTAACGGATGATTTTTGTCGGTTAATGTCTTCCAAATCGTTCAAATACGGCCTTTTCCAATGGCTCGCGATCATCAGGATGTGCCAGACTGGTCAATGCGCGTGCCCGTTGAAACAGGTTTTTCCCGAATAGGTTTACGCTACCGTATTCGGTCACGACCCAATGAACATGCGCCCGTGTGGTTACCACGCCGGCACCGTTTTTAAGCGTGGGTACGATACGAGGTATCCCTGAACCGGTACGACTGGGAAGTGCTATGATGGGTTTGCCACCATCAGACATTGCCGCGCCTCGTATGAAGTCCATTTGACCACCTACTCCCGAGTACTGCATCGTACCGATTGAGTCGGAGCACACTTGTCCGGTTAGGTCGATTTCGATGCAGCTGTTGATGGCGACCACCTTTGGGTTTTTCGCAATGATGGTCGGCTCGTTCACATAATCCACATCAAGGAATGCAAACTCGGGATTGTCGTTGATTTTTTGGTAGAGCGATTTGTTACCCATGCAGAAGGAGGTGACGGTTTTCCCCTTGTATTCCTTTTTCAAACTGTTGTTTATGGCTCCGCATTCGAGCAGGGGCAACACGCCGTTGGAGAGCATTTCCGTATGTATGCCCAGGTTCTTGTGGTTTTTGAGTTGTGCCAACACCATATCAGGTATGCCGCCTATTCCCATTTGCAATGTGCTGCCATCTTCAATGAGCTCTGCGATATGTTTGGCAATGGCTGTTTCCACCGGTCCGCTAACACCTGAGTAATCCACTTCATGCAGATCCGTTTCGTGCCAAACCGCTGCATGGATGCTGCTTAGGTGCACGAGGGTGTCTCCATGGGTTCTAGGCATTCGTGGATTCACCTGTGCAATCACCTTATCTGCCACATCAACAGCCGAACGGGCTGAATCAACCGAGGTTCCAAGGGAAACATAGCCGTTTTCGTCTGGCGGGGAAACATGTATGATGGCCACGTCCAACGGAATGATCTTGCGCTTGAAAAGCTCCGGTATGTCACTCAGGAAAACGGGTATGTAGTCGCCATTGATGCCAGCCACGGCATCCCGGATGGGAGGGGAGACAAAGAGCGAATTGATGTGGAAGTGCTCCTGCAGCGCCGGATTGGCAATCGGGAAGTTTCCAATGACGCTCATGCATATAACTTCACTCGACTGGAACAGGTGCTTATGCAGAGCCATCTGTTCTATCAGGTAATTCGGTGTGGCGGCACTTCCGTGGATGAAAATGCGTGAACGAGGTGGGATCAATGAAAATGCTTCACTGGGACTGACGTAACTGGTTTTCATTTGGCAAATTTCGCATTGAATCGATGATTATTATTGACTTTTATCAGGATTGTTCAATATAAAACATTTTAGTTTTGCATCTCATCGGATTACTGAACATGGTGTCTGACAGCAGACATTACCAGTTACAATTCACTATAACATGGCACAAAACAGCTTGGATAAAACCTTTAAGATATTGTCGATTCTTGTGCTTTCATGTGTCGTTTTGGTTTTTGGCAAGCCATTGTTCATCCCTTTGGCCTTCGCACTGTTCATCAGTTTCATACTCTACCCGATATGCAAAAAGCTGGAGTCTAAAGGCGTTTCCAAGGGCTTGGCTGCTTCTGCTGGTATTGGCATTCTGTTTTTGTTTGGTGCCGTATTGGTCTCGATCCTTTACATACAACTGGTGAGGTTTGCATCCGATTGGGGTGAAATGAGTTCTAAGTTTTCGTCCTTGATTGATTCAGTGAAATCCTATTTCATAAGCAGCTGGAATTTGAATCCTGGCGAAGTGGATCGTTGGTCGGATGATTTGGTCCATTCATTGGCATCCAGGGTATTCTCATTGGTTGAAACTTTTTCCATCTCATTTTTCGTGAATGTGGTGATGCTGATACTGATTCCCATATATGTATTTCTGATCTTGTATTACCGTCATCTTTTGGTTGAGCTGGTGCTGGGCTTTTTTCCAAAGGAACGAACCGCAAAGATGCGGGAAGTGGTGGTGCTCGCAGTCAGTACGTATTACGGCTTCGTCAAAGGTATGCTGGTTGTTTATTTCACGGTTGGCATCTTGAATTCAATCGGATTATTATTGCTTGGCATTCCTCATGCAATCCTTTTTGGTTTTTTGACGGCGATCATGACCTTCATCCCGTACATTGGTATCGTGGTGGCCTCCCTGCTTCCCATATCTTATGCCTGGATCACCTATGATTCGGCTTGGTATCCGTTGGGAGTGGTGGCTGTGTTCGCTTTTGTACAGTATTTGGAGGCAAACCTGATTTTTCCTTGGGCGGTCAGCCAGCGTCTCAAGTTGAACACCTTCGCAACACTGATTGTGATTATTACTGGAGGTGTTCTTTGGGGCGCAGCCGGCATGATACTGTTCGTTCCGTTTGCTGCCATCCTTCGACTGATTGCTGAACGCATCGATGGTTGGGACGGGTTGGCAAGGTTCCTTGGTAAGGAGTAGGTATTTACCAATCGTATATCTTTGCAATATGGTGAACCGCCAATCAATTCTTCCCGTCGCCTTGCGATTTGGTTTTTTTTGTGGAACTGCACATGCCGTGCTGATAGTGGCTATCCTTTCGTCCGGATCCAGTCTCTACCATCCGGCCACGATTTTTGCATTTGTCATCACCTTCATCTTTATACTCAGATGCGTCAGGTCGATCCGTGAAAATGAAGGTGAGGGCTTTATCTCGTTCAAGCATGCCATGGTATCCGGCGCCTTCATGTGCTTTTTCGCGTTTTTGTTGTTGGGTTTGGTTGAATACATCCTTGGGGCCACATTGTTCCCTAACATGTTGGAGATGTCTAAAAACGAAATGCTTCGTAATATTGAGGCCGCTGAAATTATCATGTCTGAGTCGCAGATTGAACGCTATTATGATGGTATTGACAAGCTCACGCTCGCTGGACTCACAATGAACGATGCGGCATCCAAGTTCTTTTGGGGGTTATTGCTATCTTTGATCCTGGCGTTGAGCTTACGCCGTAAACGACCGATCCAACCTTGATTCGAGAATGAACGGACCCTCATTGGATGTTTCTTTAGTGATTCCGCTCTTCAACGAGGAGGAGTCGTTGCACGAGCTTACTTCGTGGATTATAAAAGTCTGCGAAACCAATAACTACACGTTTGAAATCATTTTGGTGGACGACGGAAGCAAGGATCGCTCCTGGACCATCATCTCCGAACTTTCGCAATCTGAACAACGAATCAAGGGGATACGTTTCAGGAGGAACTATGGAAAGTCTGCTGCATTGAACGCCGGATTTGAACATGCGCAAGGGAAGGTTGTAATCACCATGGATGCCGATTTACAGGATAGCCCAGACGAAATACCCGGCCTGGTTGCCATGATCAATGATGGTTTGGATTTGGTCAGTGGTTGGAAGAAAAAGCGGTACGACCCCATCACCAAAACCATACCCACCCGGCTGTTTAATTGGGCCACTCGCAAAATGAGTGGAATCAACAACCTGCATGACTTCAATTGCGGATTGAAGGCCTATCGTCACGAAGTGGTCAAAAACATCGAGGTGTATGGTGAAATGCACCGCTATATCCCCGTTATCGCCAAATGGGCCGGCTTCACCAATATCTCTGAAAAGGTGGTGCAGCACAGCCCCCGCAAATACGGCACCACCAAGTTCGGACTGGAGCGCTTTGTGAATGGTTTCCTGGATCTGCTTAGCATCACGTTTGTTTCGCGGTTTGGTAAACGCCCCATGCACTTTTTCGGTTTGCTAGGTACATTGAGCTTTCTGGTCGGATTGGGTATCGCCATCAAGTTAGCGTTCGATAAGTATGTGAATCATGTGTATGGCATGACCGACCGCCCGCTTTTCTTTTTCGGTATGTTGGCAATGATCCTGGGTACACAGCTGTTTCTTGCCGGATTCCTCGGAGAGATGATCGCCCGCAACGCAATTGACCGCAACCGATACCAAGTATCGGAAAAAGCCAATCTTGTTTGATTTGGCACCTGCTTAACATTTGGTGACTGATTTCGGTTATCATTCATGAATCATGGCTTACATGCACCAGTTTCCTGCTGACATCCTCTTGCAACGGGCTCGAGCATTCCTTTTAGAATGCTACCACGAGCTTGGTTTGTCGGATTTGTTAGCCGAGCGGCTCAAGGAGGTTGAATCGGAAATAAGTTCCACAGGCACCTACACCCACACCATCAAGGAGCTTTCGCATGGTTGCCGGATGGCTTGGAGGAATTCGAACCGGTGCATCGGACGACTCTATTGGAAATCGTTGAAGGTTGTTGATGCACGGGACCTTTCAGAGCCGGGGCATGTTTTTGACGCCCTGCAGAATCATATCGATCTCGCCTTCAACAAAGGGGAGATATTTTCGGTCATTACCGTTTTCAATCCCAATCCCGGATTTGAGATCATGAACCACCAGTTGATACGATTTGCCGGCTATGAAAATGGGAAAGGTGACCCTGCTGAAACGGAATTCACCACCTATTGCTCCGATCGTGGGTGGCAGTCGCGGCAAACAAACTTCGATGTTTTGCCTTGGGTGATCCGTAAAAATGACGGGTCCGTTTTCATGAAAGCTCCCGAATTACAACCGGGCATGATGGTTTCGATCACCCACCCTGAATACGAATGGTTCTCTGAATTGGATTTGCAATGGTACGCTGTACCCGCCATTTCCGACATGATATTGGAAATAGGAGGGGTGGCTTATCCGGTTGCACCGTTCAACGGATGGTACATGGGCACCGAGATCGGAAGCCGGAACTTTGGAGACGCAAACCGATACAATATGTTGCCTGCCATTGCCAAAAAGCTCGGACTAGATGTTGATTCATCAGATTCCATGTGGAAGGACCGCGCCTTGGTGGAGTTGAATCGTGCAGTCATCAGCTCATTCCGTAAGGCGGGAGTTGCCATCGAAAACCACCACGACGCCTCCGAGCAATTCATGCAGTTCATGCGTCTAGAGCAAGAACACGGCCGTGAACTCAAGGCCGATTGGAGTTGGGTGGTCCCTCCAATGTCATCATCGGTTTCCCCTGTTTTCCATCTGGAGCTCGACAACCAAGTCAAAGGTCCCAATTTTTTCTATCGCGACCAGCCATCGGGGCTAACCCCGAAAAAAACCAAAGGGAAGTGTCCGTTTCACTTCGGCTCTTTGAAGTAGGGCTTATTGCTTTACAAAGCGAATCGACTTCGATGTTCCGTTTTCAAAATGGACTTGGACCAGATAGGTGCCTGCCGAAAGCTGATTGATTTCAATTTCGCCAAGCTCCTGCATTGCTGATGAGAAGTGGGTCTTGCCTGAAAGGTCCATGATTTGGATGGATTTTGGCTTTGTAGACATGCCTCCAAATCCAATCGAATGCTGAGCGGGGTTAGGATATACAACAGGGTTATCGTCAGTGATTTCTGATACGGATGTACTACCGCAACCTGGAGAGGTGAGTAGTGAGGTGCGCAAGGTATTCAGGAATCCAAGCATGCGATCCTTTTGGCCTTGGGTGAACATGGTCATGCAAGCGTCGTAGGAGTAGTCCATGTAGTTTTCCATCATATCGGGTGGGTCGATGCCTATAGATGACCAAAAAGTGGATTCGTTACTGCAGGAGTTTTTGATGATACAGGTTTGCTGGCTGGCAGTATCAGCGTTCGGGGTGTCGTCAACATAGTCTGTTGAGTCGCAAGGGGTGGAAGAGCCCTGTCCATCGCCCCAAATGTGGCGTAGTCCGAGCCAATGCCCGACCTCATGAACAGCAGTTTTTCCCAGGTCACTTGAGGTATTGTTGGGCATGAATCCCGTGAACTGATACTGGATGACCACCCCATCGGTTAATGGGTTCCCACCTGGGAACTGGGCATATCCCAATACGGCGGTCAAGCCGAATAGACTCATGTCGCAAATCCAGATATTCAGGTATTGATTGGTTGGCCAAGGGTCTTTTCCGCCGTTAGCGGACCGTTTCACATTGTCAAAGCCCAACAAGGGATCGAAGAAGGAGCCTGCAGGTGCCTGCGTTCGGGTGATGCCGGAGGTAGGGTTGCCGGATGGGTCAACCGAAGCCAGACAAAACTCAACTTCAACATCGGCAGCAATGGTATCGAAAATTGATCGAGTCTGTGAGAAGTTGGTGTTTTGCAGACGGTAGCATTCGTTGAGGATATCAATCTGCCGCGTGATGTTGGAGTCCGCTATGTTCTGGGTGTTGTTTTTGTAAACGATATGGAAAACGGTTGGAATGGTAACAACCGTACCATTGGTCCGTTGGTTGCCATTGCGGTTGTTCCGAATCCACTCGCGAACCGTTTCCTCCTGAGCGATGATTTGGCTTCTCAGGTCGGGTGATTGGTTCAGATAAAGTTGGTGGGCCTCATCTGTATGACATTTGGGTGTCTGTGCAAACGCAACAGCACATGAAATTGAAATTAGGAGGGTCAGTAAAGTATGTTTTTTGCTCATGGTTGGTTTATGATAGGGTTTAAAAATAGCAAAGAAGATTATTCAAAAATGGCTAGGAGAGGGGTATCCTGGTTTTTTAGGGGTCACTATTGTGCTAAATCCAACAGCGACAGCGCGAACGACCTCCATGTGAATTTGGATGCCTGAAGCGAAACAAAAGACTCCATTTCAGCAGCTCGATGGTTTTCGAAAAAATCCGACAATGCCGATGCGATTTCAAACGGTTCCGGAGCTGTTACATACCCTGCCTTACCATTGGGAACGATCTCAGGCAATCCACCTACATCTGTCACCAGCATCGCCCTCCCGAAATGGTAGGCGATCTGTGTGACCCCGCTTTGGGTGGCGCTTCTGTACGGCTGAGCCACGATATCAGCCGCACCAAAATAGGCCTTCACCAATTCCTTGGGAATGTAATGGTCGTGCAGCAGGATACGGTCTTTTAGTTGAAAGTCTTCGATTATGGTGTGATATGGCTTCGCATCTTCATAAAACTCGCCCGCCACCACCAGCTTGATTCCAGCGGACTTGATTCTTTGGTCGGCCATAGCCCTCAAAAGCAAGTCAAGGCCTTTGTAATGCCTAATGAAACCGAAAAACAGGACCAGCTTGTCCTCCTCGGCAATACCTAGCTTTTGCCTCGCCTCACTTCGGCTGATAGCCGATCCGAAAATGTCATAAACCGGATGAGGTTCAACCTTGATTTTTCCTTTGACCCTGAAGCTTTTAAGGTCGTTTGCAACGCTATCCGACATGGTCATGAAGGCATCACAACCACCCAAAAACCAGGAAGTGAACGGCCTATCGAAGGCCCGTTTTTCATGTGGAATGACATTGTCGGTTATGGCAACAACCTTGGTTTTAGGGTGCTTTTTCACCAACCTGACAACAGATCCTAGGCAGGGTCCCATGAAGGGAAGCCAAAACCGTACGATGAGGAGGTCTGGTTTTTGTCCGCGGATAAACGAAGCGGTTTTGAGCCAGCTGATCGGATTAACCGAATTCAACATTGGAAGTATGCTGATTCCATCAGGAGGAGGATCACTTTCAGCCAATTGTGTGGTTCCTGGGAACAAAAAACCAGGGTATTGTAA
>JBEAXM010000129.1:0-2848 GCA_041159805.1 Bacteroidota bacterium | reverse complement strand
CAGTGGAAGCATCACACTTGCCCCAACAGGTGGAACAGGTACTGGATATAGCTACAATTGGAGCAACGGGGCAACCACCTCATCAGTTTCTGGGCTTGGTGGTGGCACCTACACCGTAACGGTTACCGATCCAAATAACTGCACCCAAACGGGCACCTTCAATATCAATACCGTTATACCGGTTGTAGCCAATGCCGGTGCTCCTCTGAATTCATGCGGTGGTGATCCGGTTGCACTGAATGTGGTCGCATCCGGAGGGACAACCCCTTATTCCTTCCAATGGAGCAATGGCGTATCCGGTTCATCACAAACGGTTACTCCAAGTACCACCACTACCTATTCGGTAACAGTTACCGATGCAGGTGGATGTACCTCTCAAACCAGTGTCACGGTTGATGTTACTCCATATCCATCGCTGCAAATATCTCCCAACGATTCCATCTGCTTCCAAGCATCAACCCAACTCACCGCCAGCGGAGCAACCACTTACAGTTGGAGTCCCTCAGCTGGATTAAGCGACCCAAACATCGCAAACCCGGTTGCATCACCAACTCAAACCACAACCTACATTTTAACTGCGGCCAATGGAAATTGCACGGCCACTGATTCAGTAATCGTCACAGTGTTACCTGAAATCATCCCTTCATTCACTCCGGATACGTTACAGGGATTCACCCCTTTGACAGTTAACTTCAACAACACCACTTCAGGCGCTCAAACTTATTTGTGGGAGTTCGGTGACGATTCCACATCCACCGATCAAAACCCCACACATACCTACACCGAAGCGGGTAGCTACACGGTTCTGCTTACCGCAACCAACATACTGGGTTGTTCAGATACTCTTTCGTTCTCATACATCATCGTGGATGCCTATTCAAGTCTCTTGATCCCGAACGTATTCACTCCGAACGGTGATCTTTTCAACGAGACCTTCCATTTTGAAGAGATTGGCATTGTTGATATCTCTTGTCGAATCCTGAACCGTTGGGGTAACGAAATTTACTCTTGGAACAAGTTGGAAGGTGAATGGGATGGCAAATCTTCTGATGGAACGGTCTTGCCAGAAGGGACCTACATCTACATCGTTAAAGCCACAGGTATCGAGGGTAAGACTTACGATTTGAGCGGGTTTTTCCAACTCATCAGAGACGGCAAGTAAGCCCTGTTCTATCTTTTTTAAAGCATTTTTCTGATTTGCAATCAGAAAAAATGTTCGTACTGGTAAAACTTTTTGCGGCTTGTTAATAATTTCTTTCAAAATCCTTTCGCAGGGTTTAAAGAAATATTACTTTTCGGTCACTAAATCGTAAAAAACACCCAAGCCGATTTCACGCAATGGGGTTTAGAGGATTCAATTAGGGATTTAACAACTATTCATTCTAACGGATGCGTCAGCTAAAAATCACCAAATCCATCACCAACAGGGAGAATGCCTCCTTGGAGAAATATTTACAAGAAATAGGTCGCGAGGGACTGATCACTGCCGAAGAAGAGGTGAAGTTGGCCCGTAAGATCAAGCAGGGCGACCAATTGGCGTTGGAAAAGCTTACCCGTGCAAATCTGCGCTTTGTGGTATCTGTAGCCAAGCAATATCAGAATCAAGGGTTGAGTCTTCCAGACCTTATCAATGAAGGCAACCTGGGACTCATCAAGGCCGCTAAACGGTTTGATGAAACTCGCGGGTTCAAGTTCATATCCTATGCCGTTTGGTGGATCCGTCAATCAATCATGCAGGCGTTGGCCGAGCAATCACGTATAGTGCGACTTCCAATCAACCAACTTGGTTCGGTTAATAGGATTAAAAAGGCCTTTTCCACGCTCGAACAGAAATACGAGCGGGAGCCCAGCAACAGTGAACTTTCCGAGGCACTTGAGCTACCAGAGGAGAGCGTAGCCAACACCATGAAGATCTCTGGAAAGCACGTGAGCATGGATGCCCCATTTGTGGCAGGTGAGGAACACAGTCTTTTGGATGTGTTGGAAAACCCAGATGCTCCATTGGCTGATGGAACCTTGATGAATGAGTCCCTGAATCAGGAGATCAACCGTTCGCTCTCAACGCTTACTCAGCGCGAGAGCGATGTCATTAAGCTATTCTACGGGATCGGATGCAACCATAGCTTCACTTTGGAGGAAATAGCCGACAAGTTTGACCTCACCAAGGAGCGCGTGCGTCAAATCAAGGAGAAGGCCATTCGTCGTCTTAGACATAACTCCCGCAGCCGACTGCTAAAGTCGTACCTGGGTTAAACTACGATCAGTTTCTTTATCAATAAATCCAACGACTCGGGACCGAATGGTTTCGTCAGGATTTCATTGACACCCGAATTCAGCGCCTCTTTTACCTCGTCGTCACCAGCATAACCCGTCAGTGCAATGATAGGTAAGTGCTTCTTGGCTTCATCTTCGAGCTTCCGTATGCTGGCTGCCAATTCCAATCCATTCATCAAAGGCATTTGGATGTCAGTCAGGATCAAATCGAAATGGGTTGTTTTTATTTTGTCTAAAGCATCAACACCCGATTCAGCTGTGGAAATGGCATAGCCGAGGTTTTGCACCAGCCGCTTGGTCAACATCAAGTTGATTTTGTTGTCCTCTACTATCAAAATGTGCAGTTGCTGATCACCCATCAATGAAAATGAAATTACTCCGCTTGTTTGATCCGAACCCCTATAAGTTCAATGAGCCGCTCTTTGGCGGCATTTGGATTGTAAACCGAATTCCGCTGATCCTCCCTGTTGTCACTTACGTTCGATAGGGCAAGCGATTCTCCAGCCGGCACCTCGGTAAGACGAAGCTGACCTGAGTCGAAATAGGATTTGAGAGATCCGTTATTGTATTTCTT
>JBEAXM010000053.1:0-4483 GCA_041159805.1 Bacteroidota bacterium | reverse complement strand
ACCATTTTATGCCACTGCCGGCGGCAAAGATTCCAGCGGTCTACAAAAAGCGATTGCCGAGGGCGTGGAGATTTTGAAGAAGGCGTAAGGGTGCTGGTTGATTGGTTGATTGGTTGACAGTTGACGTGCCTGCAACACACTTTTAAATCAACCCTTCGTCAACATCTCCACGCCCTCGGCTATGGCTTTTTGTAGACCGCTAGAATCTTTACCTCCGGCAGTGGCATAAAATGGTTGTCCGCCGCCACCTCCTTGAATGTTTTTGGCAATGGTGCGAATGATGTTAGAGGCATTCAGGTTTTTTGATTGCACCAACGCGTCTGAAAACACCAGCGACAAATGCGGCTTGCCGTCAATTTCGGCACCGAGCAAAATCGCCATGTTTTCCGACTGATTTCTTAAATCGTATGAAATGCTTTTGATCAACTCTGCAGATGGTAGTGATACGGTCTCAGCTATGATGGTCATGCCATTCGCATCAACGGCCTTTGACTTCAGCGAATTTCTTACTGTCGACGCCTTCTCGGCATAAAGCGATTCCAGTTGTTTTTTCAATGCGTCCTGCTCATCCAACAGCGTTTGCAATCCTTTTACGGAATCCTTCGGATTATTCAATAAAGCTTTCAATTCCGAAAGTTCTCTATGCTGATTTCTCAGTAGCTTTTCAGCAGCAGCACCCGTTACCGCCTCCACCCTTCGAACCCCGGCCGCAACCGAACTCTCGGATATGATGCGGAACAATCCTATTTCACCAGTCGCCCCTACATGTGTACCACCACACAATTCAACTGAATAGTCTTTGTCAAATGTGATTACGCGAACATACTCCCCGTATTTCTCACCAAACAAGGCGGTAGCTCCCAACTCCATGGCCTTTGCAATGGGAACATTGCGTTGTTCGTTCAATGGGATGTTTTCGCGGATCTTGATGTTCACCATCTGCTCGATTCGCTCCAATTCTTCATTTCCAACTTTTGCAAAGTGCGAGAAATCGAATCTGGTAATCTCGTCATTTACCAATGATCCCTTTTGAGCCACATGGTTACCAAGCACACTGCGCAGTGCCGAGTGCATCAAATGCGTGGCACTGTGGTTAGAGGTGATTTCGCGCCGGCGTATGCGGTCAACCTCGGCACGGAACACCGAATCCATTTCAGAGGGCAACTTTTCGCAGTAATGTACGATCAGGTTGTTTTCCTTCTTGGTATCGGTAATACGAACCTTTTCCTTTTGCGTATATAGGTATCCCGTATCACCAACCTGACCACCACTTTCTGCATAAAACGGTGTCCTGTCGAGCACGAGTTGGTAGAGGGTATTGCCTTTCGTTTTTACCTCGCGGTATCTCAATATGCGGCACTCCGCTTCCATAGAATCGTAACCGATGAATTCAGATTCCTCCTCATCGTGCACCTGCACCCAGTCGCTGAGGTCTTTTTCAGCATCCGCCCTCGATCTGGATTTCTGCTCAAGCATACTCGCATGGAAGCCATCCATGTCTACATCCATCCCTTTTTCACGGGCCATGAGCTGTGTAAGGTCAATTGGAAATCCAAACGTATCAAACAGCTCGAATGCAAACTGGCCTTCGATTCTGGTGCCTTGGTAGTTTTCGAATTTGCGGATGCCCGTTTCGAGTGTGCGTAAAAAGGCGTTTTCCTCTTCACGGATTACACGAGCGATGAAATCCTGTTGAGTTTCCAGTTCTGGAAATTGTCCTTCGAAAGTGCCCGCCAACACAGGCACCATCTCGCATAGTATTGGCTCACGGAAGTTGAGGAAGCTATATGCGTATCGAACCGCTCTTCTCAGAATGCGACGAATCACATAACCCGCTTTGTTGTTGGATGGTAGTTGTCCGTCGGCAATGGCGAATGAAATGGCTCGGATGTGATCAGACATCACACGCATGGCGATATCTGTTTTCTCATCGGCACCATAGGTGATTCCGCATTTGGAGCTGATGAATCGAATCAGCGGTTGAAAGACATCTGTGTCGTAGTTGCTTGTTTTACCTTGTAACGCCATGCACAAACGTTCGAAGCCCATGCCTGTGTCCACATGTTTGGCGGGCAAAGGCTGCAACGAACCATCTGCCATGC
Source organism: Bacteroidota bacterium (assembly GCA_041159805.1). Taxonomy (GTDB): domain Bacteria; phylum Bacteroidota; class Bacteroidia; order AKYH767-A; family OLB10; genus JALRAP01. The sequence continues at coordinate 2,381 of JBEAXM010000053.1, read as the reverse complement.
GGTTGAACTGCATGAACACATTGTTCCATATCTCGATGACTTGCGGATGACTTGCATTCACCAACGCTTTACCATCAACAGTCTTTCTTTCTTGTTCACTTCTTAAGTCGACATGAATTTCCGAGCACGGACCACAGGGGCCTGTGTCGCCCATCTCCCAAAAGTTGTCTTTTTTATTGCCACGCAAGATGCGGTCTTCGGCAATCAATCCTTTCCAGATGTCGTATGCTTCCTGGTCGAATGCCAGCTTTTCCTTTTCATCACCTTCAAAAACGGTCACATACAGCCGGTCTTTGGGAATCTTGTAAACGTCTGTCAAAAGTTGCCAGGCCCATTCCAATGCCTCCTTTTTGAAATAATCGCCAAACGACCAGTTTCCAAGCATCTCAAACATGGTGTGGTGATAGGTATCCACACCCACTTCCTCCAAGTCGTTGTGTTTTCCCGAAACACGAAGGCACTTCTGTGTATTGGCGATACGGGGATATCTAACAGGGCTGTTGCCAAGGAAGATGTCCTTGAACTGATTCATCCCTGCGTTGGTGAACATCAAGGTGGGGTCGTTTTTTACCACCATGGGTGCCGATGGCACTATCTGATGTCCTTGTTTAGAGAAAAATTCAAGGAATGCTTTTCTAATATCTGCCGAAGTCATGGTTTTCTTGGTTTCGTCTAGTGGCTGGTAAACAGCTGTTTGCGATTGATTGAATTTGGTTATATTTGCCTAGGTAGGTTACACAAATTTAATTTTTATTCAGCCCGTACCGGATGCCTAAGGCCAAATATTACTTCAACCGCAATTCGCTCAAGTACGAGCGCGTAGTGGTTCCTTTCCGGAAGCGGCTTTTGCGTGTTTTGGGCTTTTTGGCTGCCGCCTTGGTTTTCAGCACGGTCATAGTGATGGTTGCCTACTCCTATCTGGATTCACCAAAGGAGAAACAGCTGAAACGGGAAATCGCCCAGTTGGAGCTTCAGTACGAGATCCTTCAACAGCGAATGGAAGAGGCGTCTGTTGTCTTGAATGATCTGCAAAACAGGGACGACAACATTTACCGTGTGATTTTCGAAGCGGATCCTATTCCACCAACGGTAAGGGGAGCCGGCTATGGGGGTGTCGACAGGTACAAATCCATGGACGGGTATCAAAGTTCGCGTTTGATGATTGATGCCACCCGCAAACTGGATAAGCTCACCAAGCAGATGTATGTGCAATCAAAGTCATTCGATGAAATTGTAACATTGACCAAAAGCAAGGCGGAGATGTTGGCTTCCATTCCGGCCATACAGCCCATATCCAATAAGGAGCTTACGCGGATGTCATCCGGATTCGGCTATCGAATACACCCCATCTACAAGACCTCCACCATGCACGCGGGAATGGATTTTGCAGCGCCCATAGGAACGCCTATCTACGCCACTGGAAACGGTGTGGTCAAGAAGGCGGAGTTCAATACAGGTGGTTATGGCAAACATGTGGTCATCAGTCATGGGTTTGGATACGAAACCCTGTATGCCCATATGAACGACATCACCGTTAAGGAAGGACAAAAGGTTACTCGGGGTGATGTCATTGGTGAACTTGGCAATACGGGCTCATCCACAGGTCCGCACTTGCATTACGAGGTCATCAGAGGCGGCACCAAGGTGGATCCCATCCGCTATTTCTTCAACGATCTGACACCTGAGGAATACGACCGCCTGATTCAAATGGCTACACAATCAAATCAATCATTCGACTGACGGTTTTAATCACTTGAGCATCGTGCCTTACAAAGAGACAGAACCACAGAAAATATATTACACCATCGGGGAGGTGGCCAGGATGTTCAATGTGAACTCATCTCTTATTCGTTTTTGGGAAAAGGAGTTCGATGTGCTAAAGCCGCACAAGAACAAAAAGGGTAATCGATTATTCACTCCTGCCGACTTGGAGAACTTGAGGATCATCTATCACCTGGTAAAGGAGCGTGGTTTCACATTGCAGGGGGCGAAGGCAAAACTGAAGGAGAACAAATCGGATGTGGTAAATACCACAGAAGTGTACGACTCTTTGGTCCGCTTGAAGTCTTTTTTGATGGAGCTCAAGCAACAGTTGTAATCAGTTCACCTTTTTTGACTGTTCTTGAAGGAATAGTTTTTGTGAAAAAGGTAGCTCAACACACCAATGGAGAGGGCGGAAGTGATTCTTGATATGGTGGGATACCATTCCAGTCCTTGCACAAGCAGTTTCATGAACAGATAATTCAGGAACAAAACGAAAAGGGCCACCTGGATGAACCGGAACAGCTGGTCGCGTTTACGCAAGTCTGATTCAGAAAAAACCAGCCACCTTGTAATCACAAAATTGGTAACAAGTCCGCATGAGTATGATACCACCAGTG
>JBEAXM010000247.1:0-11058 GCA_041159805.1 Bacteroidota bacterium | reverse complement strand
CAAACGTTGCGTCCGAGTGCCTTTCGCTCCTTGTAGATGTCCACATCGCTGCCGCGGGAGAAATATATTCGTTCAAACGAACAAGAGCGCCGTGTCATCGGTTCGCGGAACTGCGCCTCTTTCACTTCACCATTACGACGAATGATAAGAGCGGAGCCGGGCGGCACTTCACGCATCTGATCAACAGGGATATTGAATGCGGTCTGCATGGCGGGTCTCTCTGATGCAACCACCACAACCTCTTCATTCTGGAAATACCATGCCGGCCGTATGCCGCAAGGGTCACGCATCACGAAAGCATCACCATGCCCGAACATTCCGGCGATTGCATAGCCGCCATCCCAACCCTTGGCCGCACGGGTCAGTATTCGTTGGATGTCGAGATTGTTGGCGATCAGAGATGAGATTTCCCTATTGGAGTGTCCCTCCGCCTTGAAACGCTCGAACAACAGTTCATTCTCTTCGTCAAGGAAGTGTCCGACTTTTTCGAGGACCGTAACCGTATCGGACTTCTCCTTCGGGTGTTGACCCAGGTCTAGCAATTGCTGCAACAACTCATCCACATTCGTGAGGTTGAAGTTGCCAGCAAGCACCAGGTTGCGAGTCATCCAGTTGTTTTGTCGCAGAAAAGGATGGCAGCTTTCTATGTTGTTCTTGCCATAGGTTCCATAGCGCAGATGACCCAACAGCAATTCGCCAGTGAAAGGTAATTCACGCTTCAACCAATCCGTATCACTGAATTTTTCAGGATGTTGTGCCATCGCGTCAGCAAAACGATTGTTGATGACTCCGAAAATATCGGCAATCGGTTGTGCCGCATTGCTTCGTTGCCTATTGATGTAGGCAGTTCCAGGCTCCTGATCAAGCTTGATGGATGCAACCCCTGCACCGTCTTGTCCACGGTTGTGCTGCTTTTCCATCAATAAATAAAGTTTGTTCACGCCATAAAAGGGCGTGCCGTATTTTTCCTTGTAATAAGAGAGTGGTTTGAGAAGTCGAACAAGGGCGATGCCGCATTCGTGTTTTACCTGGTCGCTCATGGCGGGGTTCTAAGGTGCAAAGATAAGAAAAAGCAGAAGAGATTAAAATGCTGACTTTAAGGAAGTTGGGATTGATTGGCGGGAGGCAAGAGGCAAGAGGCAGTAACAATAACAGGGACAACCAGGAACATTTTAATTTTCACCCTTCGACCCTTCAAAAAACTCAGGGCAAACAAGCTTAGGATAAGTCATCCGGAAATTAAACGTTTAACTGCAAACCAAAATTTGCGCTTCAAATTTTTCAAAATTATTTTGGCCATGGGGCGGGGACGGTAGTCCCCCCGGCGAATTCGACGAAATAAGATTTACGAGGGACTTTTGAAACTTGAATTGTGCGAAGCACTACTGCAGGGGACGATTGAACCCAGAATTGGGCGAAGCACTACTGCAGTGGACGATTCAACCCTGAAGTGTGCGAAGCACTTCTTAGAGGTACAATTGACCTTGAGCTTGTTTACCAAGTTAAGTTGCACCACCAGCTACATACCACCCACCCTTCGACCCTTCGATAAACACAGAGAAATCAGGGCAAGCGGGCTCAGAGCGGGACTTGTCACTCAAACTCCTTCCACGTCGCTGCCACCACTTTCTTAGATTGTTTGTCTTGCACAAAAAAGATGATTTTGCGGCCCGGGGTCTTTTTGATTTTACGAATCGGGATTCGGACGACTCCCTTGTTGGATTTCAGATTTTCGGTCTGAAAGATAAGTGCTACACCATCGTTACGAAGCAACTTGCCTTTGTTGTCGCCTGCCAAAACATTGGTTTCAACCGGCTTCTCCACTATTACGATATTGAGATAAAATGCGCTTGTGGGCTTTTTCAACTTTTCCATTCCAACCAAGGAGTATCCTATATCCAAAGTGTCATCAAACAGCTGCATGTTTACATTGATGGCTTGTTCACGCGCGGCCGCAATCTGTTTCGATACTTCCGCCTTCACATTCCTGGATGTGGTGGGAACACCATTAACGACAAAGTATGGGGTGTAGGTTTCCTCCTCGCCCTTTACGGATGAGTAGTTGGTCAAGCGACGGGTGTACTTAAGGGAGCTGAAAGGATCCTTCCATCCGAAGCGGTTCCAGAAATCAACATGCTGAGAAATGCACATGATGTTTTTCCCGGATTTAATCGCTTCTTCGTTGAGCTCCGTTAATATCCTGTCGGCGGGTGGACAATTGATATCACCTTGGGAAGTAAAAAGCTCTACGACAACAAAATTATTTTGGGCATATGCGATAGTCGTGAGGGAGCACGAAAATGCCAAAATCAAAACAAAAAAACAATTCATTCTAACCATTGAAAAACAATTTGCCTCCAACCACGAATACCAACAGCTACATTTTAAATAACAATTAATTCAATGACACTACTCATATGAAATCACCCCGCATCATTCCGAGCCACTCCAACGCCGTTCCACTTAATAAACGTTCCTTGGTTGTGGTATCGTATTCCATGGATTTAATCAAGGTGCCGGGAACATCCTCTCCTAATGGAAATGGATAATCAGACCCCAACGCCACCTTATCCGCTCCTGCAAAGTTCACCAGGTAACGCAGCATATCCGCATCATGCACCAGGGAGTCAAAATAGAACTTGCCCACATAATTCCGGGGATTTACCGGATTATCGATAGCCACCAAGTCGGGTCTGCAATTGAATCCGTGTTCGATGCGACCAATGGTGGAGGGGAACGAGCCGCCACCATGAGCGAATGCCACCCGCAATTTCGGGAATTTCTCAAAAACTCCACCAAAAATCATCGAACAAATAGCCCTCGATGTTTCCGCAGGCATGCCTACCAGCCATGGCAACCAATAACGCTGCATCTTTTCTTGTCCCATCATCTCCCATGGATGAACAAAAATGGCAGCCCCTAGTTTTTCGGCCGCTTGGTAAAACGGAAACAGCTCTTGTGCATTCAAGTTCCATTCATTCACATGGCTGCCGATTTGAACGCCGCGCAATCCAATCTGCATACAGCGTTCCAACTCCTGTATCGCCAATTGCGGATCCTGTAATGGAACGGTGCCTAAGCCAACGAATCGTTTGGGGTGTTCGCGTACGATACCAGCAATATGATCATTCAAAAACTGCGCCACCTCCAGGCAATCCTTCGGCTTGGCCCAGTAACTGAACATGACGGGGACGGTGGACAACACCTGCACGTGAACACCATGATGATCGCACTCCTGCATACGTGTGCCAGCATCCCAACAGTTAGATTGGATTTCACGAAAAAACCTGTCACCGATCATCATCCTGGCGCAGCAGGGTTTGTGATGATCCAATTGTATGAATCCTCCATATCCAAACTTCGATCCGAAATCGGGAATGTGCTGGGGGAGTATGTGAGTGTGAATATCTATGGTTAGCATGATGGTGAGTGGTAGGTGGTGAGTAGTATTCGAGGCAATTATTTAATGGCTCCTTAAATAATTTATATAGCTATTCAGCTTTTTACCCAAAACCTCCAACTCAACCAAAGCTTCATTGTAAAATTCTTGAGTAACAAGAGAACGACTGTAAGATTTTTGCAAGAAACAAACGGTTTCTTTCAAGGACCCTCTACTATAGTAACAATACTGTAAAACTTCTTTATTTGAATTCCGACCATAACCCTCGGCTAAATTTGCGGCTATCGAATCTGAGGAACGAACCCATTGTATGCCAATGGTGGATTTGTTGAAAAAATCCCATCGACTAACAGCGCTCCAAACTTTCTCTCCAAAATTCATTGACATGGAATATATTTCCAAATCTTCAAGTTTACGCATGTTTTATAAAAATGAAAAGTGATCAAATGAAAAGTATCAAAAATTATTATAAATGAATCCTACCACCTACCACACACCAATCATCCTACATCAAACTTGATCCCCTGCGCCAAAGGAAGCTGGGTGCTGTAGTTGATGGTGTTGGTTTGGCGGCGCATGTATATTTTCCAGGAGTCGGATCCGGATTCGCGGCCGCCGCCGGTTTCTTTTTCGCCACCAAAGGCACCACCTATCTCCGCTCCCGATGTTCCGATGTTGACATTTGCGATTCCGCAATCGGAACCACGGTGAGACAGGAACAATTCCGTTTCGCGCATGTTGTTGGAGAAGATGGATGATGACAATCCCTGTGGTACATCATTCTGTAAATCGATGGCCTCTTCAATGGTCTTGTATTTGATGAGATACAACAACGGAGCGAATGTCTCATGCTGCACGATCTTAAAATGGTTCTGGACCTCGGCAATGCATGGTGTCACATAACATCCCGACTCATAACCCGATCCCGAAAGGGACCCGCCACCGTAAAGGATATTTCCACCCTCCTGTTTCACCTGTTCAATGGCATTATTGAAGTCGGCCACGGCTTTGGTGTCAATCAACGGACCTACCAAAGTGGCGGGATCCAAAGGATTGCCGATTTTCACATGCTTATACGCAGACACCAGCTTGTCGCGGAAATTGTCGTAAACACTTTCGTGGATGATGAGACGGCGCGTGCTGGTGCAGCGTTGACCGCAAGTGCCAACCGCTCCGAATAAAACGGCACGCAAAGCCATTTCCATGTCTGCCTCCGGTGTGATGATGATGGCATTGTTACCACCAAGCTCCAACAAGGAACGGCCAAGACGCTCACCCACGATGCGACCAACACGTTTCCCCACGGCCGTGGATCCGGTCGCGGAAATCAGAGGCACACGCTTGTCAGCAAGGAAATTGTCGCCTACATTTTTCGAATTACCTGCAGCCAAACACAAGGTGCCTTCAGGAACATCGTTTGCCTTGAGCACATCTGCGATGATGTTATGTACGGCAATGGCACATAGCATCACCTTGGAGGATGGCTTCCAAACAACCGTATCGCCACATACCATGGCCAACATCGCGTTCCAGGACCATACAGCCACCGGGAAGTTGAATGCACTGATAACCCCTACGATTCCAAGCGGATGATATTGCTCGTACATGCGATGGTCGGGACGTTCGCTATGCATGGTGAACCCATGAAGCTGCCTCGACAATCCAACTGCAAAGTCACAGATGTCAATCATCTCCTGCACCTCACCCAAGCCTTCCTGATAGATCTTACCCATCTCGTATGACACCAAACGACCGAGGTCTTCCTTGTTTTCACGCAAAGCATTTCCAATCTGACGAACCACTTCGCCTCGCTTGGGGGCGGGTACCTTACGCCATTGCAAAAACGCCTCCTGTGACTTGGCTATAATGGCTTCGTAATCATCAGCTGTTGCCTGGGCAATTTTGCCTATCAGCTTACCATCGGCGGGTGAGTAGGATTCAATCACCTCTCCCTTGGTATCGAACCAGTTGACGCCTGTGCAGGCCCCATGATTCAATTCCTTTATTCCTAAACGATTTAAAGTTTCAGCGATTCCGAATGAGTTGGTTGACATGTTATCATGTTATATTAATTACAAAAATAAAGAAAAGTGTGGTCGCATGAAGGATGAGTCATATAAATAACCCCCTTCAGTAAATGTATGGTTAACGCCCTATTTAAGCTTCATGCTTAAATGCTGCATCGTATTTCGGGGCGACTGCTGGCCGTATAGGATGTCGTAAACCGAGGTGCATATAGGTAGGTCCACCTGGTATTTCCGGTTCAATTCAAAAATGCATTTCACAGCGTAATAACCCTCAGCGATCATGTTCATTTCCATTTGGGCCGACTTAACCGAGTATCCCTTGCCAACCATATTCCCAAAAGTGCGGTTTCTGCTGAATTGGGAATAAGCCGTAACAAGCAAATCGCCCAGGTAGGCAGAATCCTTAATATCGCGACCAATCGGCGAAACCGTGTCAACAAATCTTTTTATTTCCTGGATGGCATTTGATACCAATACTGCTTGAAAATTATCACCATATCCCAATCCATGGCAGATACCGCTTGCAATGGCTACAATATTCTTGATAACCGCAGCATACTCCGTTCCGTAGATGTCATCGGATACCGTAGTGCGCAGATAGCGGCAATTCATCAATCCCGCCAATAAGGCGGCATGGCTCGTTTCCCTACATGCAATGGTGAGGTAGGAAAGCTTTTCAAGGGCCACCTCCTCGGCATGACAAGGACCGGTGATCACACCGATGTTCTCATAAGGAACGTTGAAGTTGCTATGTAAATACTCCCCTACAATCAGGAGTTTTCCGGGCACGATGCCTTTAATGGCCGAGAACACCACTTTCCCTGAAAATAATTCAGACGAAAGACCTGACAAGGTCTCCTCCAAAAATGCGGATGGCACAGCCAAAATCACCACATCAGCCGATTGAATGCTTTGTAAGAGATCGTTGGTGGGGTTGACCTTGTTCAAATCGATTTCAACATCGGTCAAGTAGGACTGGTTGTGGCGATTTTCCTTTACAAACCGAACTGTATCGGCATTTCGCATCCACCAATTGATGGAGTCACAATTGTTGGATAGAATCTTGACGATGGCCGTGGCCCAACTTCCTCCTCCAATGACAGCGATGTTCTTACCTGAAGTCATGCCTTTCAGAAAGTGATTTCAGCAGATTTGGTTTCGCCATTGCGAAGAAAGGTTACAGTGGTCTTTTCACCTTTTGTGAAACGGCTCAATGCTTTCATGTACCCCATCATATCGGTTACATCATGCTCGCCGATTTTGATTACCACATCACCCGCTAGCATTCCGGCTTGTTTGGCGGGCTTGCCATCGCTTACACCATCGATACGCATCCCTTTGCCATCAAAACCGTAATCGGGTACCACCCCGAGTGTGACCTTGAATCGTGGAGTGTCTTCATTGTTATTGTCGTTGGTCTTGGTGAAAGCCAATTTGCCTTCATTACGGTCAACTGCAACCAGGACCTCCATGATATATTCGAGGATGTCAACTTGACCTTCATAGTTGATCTTATCCGCATCGTCAGACGGCTTGTGGTAATCATCGTGGGTGCCCGAGAAGAAGTGCAAAACAGGGATGTCGCGTAGGTAGAATGATGCGTGATCGGAAGGACCCATTCCGGATTCGGAGGTTTTAACGCGCATCCCATCCGGCTTGATGCTTTCAACAGCCGCCTTCCATACCGGAGAGGTTCCAACACCATGTACAAAAAGCAATGGATCTTCCTTCTTGAGCCGCCCAATCATATCCATGTTCAACATGCAATTGATGTTTTCTACGGGAATAGGAAGATGTTTGACCATGTGCGCGGATCCCAAAAGCCCGAGTTCCTCGGCAGAGAAAGCCACCAACACATAATTGTTGTTATTCAAGGATGATGACTTCAAGATCCTGGCGAGCTCCAGCAAACCTGCGGTGCCACTGGCATTATCATCGGCACCATTGTGGATGGCCTTTTCCTTTCCCCTGTACAAGGACGCTTCGTTACCATAACCTAGGTGGTCGTAATGTGCTCCGATCACAACGGTATATTGGGCCTGGTTATCGATGATGCCAATGACATTGTGCGCGGTTTTTTCGTTCTTGATGATTTCAGTTCTTCCCTGAACATCCAACGGTTTACCGGCAAGAAGCTGAGCCGATTTTTCACCTAACACAAAAACAACAGGAAGTGCAGTTGGGGTGATGCGATTGGAATAGTTGGATGAGGGATTCTCGGCAGTAGTGTCGCTATTGATGAAGATAACCCCCACGGCACCGCGTGCAGCAGCGCTATCGATACGGGTTCTCAAGTCTGCGTAAGCGGCAAGCTTGGAGTGTGGATTGATATCGGCCGGGTATCCGGACTCCATCACCACCACACGACCTTTCACATTCACATTGCTATAGTCGTCGCGACCGGGCGCAGCTATTCCATGTTTGATGGAAACGGTTTTGCCTTGAAACGAGTTGTTAGCCGAATAGGCCAAAGGATAAAAATCCTTTTTAAGCCCAAATTCGGTTTTGCCTATACGCAACTTGTTATTTTCTCCTGCATATGAACCTGCATTGAAAGTAAACGGCTGCAGGAAGCCATCTTTACCTGCTGGAGCCACACCCGCATTGTACAGTTGATTGATGATGTATTCGTATGCAAGCTGTTCGCCCTTGGTTCCGGGCTCCCTGCCTTCCATCTCATCAGCAGAAAGTGTTACGATGTCCGTTGTGATGCGCTTGACCTGTGGTGCAGCATAAGGCCGGGTAAGGGTATCGGTGCCGGATATTGCTTGACTGGAAACAGACAGGCCCAGTGCTATCCATAACAATAAGAGTTGCTTAAAGTGCTTCATGACTTGATTTTTACGATTTCAAAGTTACTAACAATCCGTTGAGGAAATCTATTTCTTTTTGCCTTTTTCAGGATGTCAGACCAATGTAATTTTGTTGCGTTCCTGATGGCTACCCCCCAGCCGTCGTCCGTTGGATGACAAAGGAATAACCCCCTGTTCAGATCACTGTAAATGCGTCACCGAATCACTTCGGTTAGACGCATGCTTTCTTTCCGTTGGCTCTTCAAAGGTTTGCCCGTGATATTATTCACATACCAAAACCTGCCATATGAAACCAAAGTATTCAACAGTGATTATCGAAAATCAATACTCCCGTTTGGAGGACCTGAGAAGACTTGTTGCACTTAAGTGCCCGGAACTACAAATTTCAGCAGTGGCAAGGACTGCGACAGAAGCGCATGGCCTAATAAAGGAAATGAAACCAGAGGTTGTGTTCCTTGACTTTTCATTGCCAGGCAACGATGCTTTCGACCTGATCGAATGCTTCCCCGAAAGGGAATTCTCGGTAGTTGGGATGGCATCCTCGTCCGAATTAAAGTTAAAGGCATTGAAAGCCGGTGCCATCGACTTCCTCATCAAACCGGTTTCCGGAGACCAGCTGCCTGAAATATTCAACAGGATCAGGGAATCACGTACCAACCAACCATCACAGGTAAATGACAAAGCCACCAGTATTGCCTTATCACATGCCGGTGGATTTAAGGTCGAGGAGCTGTCAAACATCATCCGGCTACAGGCGGATGATAACTATACCAAGGTGTTTTCCGCAGATGGAAAAAGGTATCTGATATCAAGACCCTTGAAGGATTTCGAACGAAAACTCCCTGATGAGGTTTTTATACGACCACATAAGTCACATATGATAAACATGTTTTTCCTTAAAGAGTTCGCCACCGAGGATGGCGGTGTGGCGGTTCTCAAAGATGGCACCAAGATACCCGTTTCGAAAAGGAAAATGTCGCTTTTCATGACTGCAGTGAAACGGTTCTCGCTCGTCATCCGCAAATAAATTACAACTGCGATAGCTATATTTGTGGAGAAGGGACCAACCTCTCATCCATGAATAACCTGCTACGCTCCTATCTCCGTTTACCTGTTAGCTTCAGGTATGTTTTGGAAATATACTTTGCGGGATTACTATTGTTCGGAGCGCTTCGATTGGCATTCCTTTTTTTCAACCGAAACGATGCCATCGATTTCAGTAATAGCACCACCTGGGAGTGTTTTCTGGTGGGAATACGATTTGACACAGTGGTGTTGGCCTATTTATGCTCATTACCCATCCTACTGTTCCTGACCCAATATATGATCCGTCCCACGAATCGTATAACGATGATGGTCATGGCAACATGGGTTTCTGTGCTGATGCCTTTGACTGCGTTCATCGCTGTGGCGGATATCCCATACTTCGGATTTTTCAAGAACAGGATCACTGAAGATGCCCTGCAATGGATGAACACGCCAGGTACCGTTATGGCCATGATCTGGACGAATCCGATGCATTTGTTTTTCGCCGCCTTGGCAATTTTACTGCTGGCCATTTCAGCATATGCGACCTACAGATATTCAAAAAGAATGTTGTTTGCGCATGATTGGAAGCTGGAGTTCTCGCGAAATGGGAGAGCCAAGGCATTGATGATTTTCATGGTCAGTGGATTTCTGTGTTTTGCTGGCATGAGAGGTAATTGGGCACATCCAATCCGTTCGGGTGATGCGTTCTATTGTGATGATCCGTTCCTGAATCAAGCAGGATTGAATCCGGCATTCACATTCATGAAGAGCTTTTCCAACAAAGTACGGCTGATGGATGATGGTGAAGCCATAGCGCTTACCCGCTCGTTTCTGGATATCCCCATCCAAACCAACAACCCGGCCGCATCACCCTTTGAACGTGTTGTCATTTCGGATTCCAATGCAAAACCGCTCAATGTGGTATTGGTGCTGATGGAAGGCATGGGCGCACGTTTCATGGGTGCTCATGGAAACAAATCCGGATTGACGCCAAACCTTGATAGTCTTGTTAATGTGTCCATGCACTTTGTGAACGCGTACAGCTCGGGTATCCATACGAATAACGGCGTTTTCTCCACTTTGTATGGATTTCCGGCATTGAAACGGATCAGACCCATGAGCTCGGTCCCCGTAAGGTCATTTTCAGGATTACCCTATGAATTGAAACAACGCGGCTACAACAACTATTTCTTTTGCTCGCACAATCGCGAGTTCGATAACCTTGGCAACTTCATTCCTGCAAACCATTTCGACAATCTTTACACACAAGAGGATTTCCCTGAGTCAGCATCCATAGGACCTTATGGTGTGCCTGATGGATATCTTTTCGAACGCCTGCTCTCCCATTTGGATACGATATCCCGCCAAGGCAACTTCCTTGCCACCGTACTGACTGCATCCAACCACGACCCTTACATCATCCCTGATTCATTCCAATCAAATCAGGATAAAAAGGAATTCAGAGCGATTCAATATGCCGACCACGCAATAGGAACATTCATCCGTAAAGCAGCCCGATCGGAATGGTTTGACCAAACCATATTTGTTTTTGTTGCTGATCATGGACGGGTGTTCGGCAAGGAGTTGTATGACTTGCAGCTTTCCTTCAGCCACATCCCCATCATTATCCATGCACCAAAACATTTTCCTGCCGAAAAGATACCCGGATTCATCGGTCAGATAGACCTGTATCCGACATTGATGGGTATGCTCGGCGGCGATTATTATAACAATACCGCTGGAGTTGATGTATTGAGGAGCCCAAGGCAAGCGGCCTATTTCTCTCAAG
>JBEAXM010000106.1:0-3409 GCA_041159805.1 Bacteroidota bacterium | reverse complement strand
TGGTAGGTGATTTTATCATTGAACAGCACCTGAACGCGCTTGGGAAGTTTTTTCATGATGCGTGGCACCAGAATGCCGATCACATCCTTACGGATGGCGTCTTGCATGGCCTTTTCGCTGCCGAAATCATCGTGCTGTGTTGAAATAACGATGGTGTCGATGCGTTGTGGCTGGTGGTCATCACTGTACTCGATGGTCACTTGGCTCTTGGAGTCGGGACGAAGGTATTTCATCACCTTGCCTTCGCGGCGGATGGCAGCCAACTCCTCTAAAAGCAAATGCGCCAATTCCAGTGGAAGCGGCATGTAGTTGTCGGTTTCGCGACAAGCATATCCGAACATCATGCCTTGGTCGCCGGCACCCTGCTCTTCTTTTTTCTTGCGTACCACTCCTTGGTTGATGTCGGGCGACTGCTCATGGATTGCAGACAGGATTCCGCATGAGTTCGCCTCGAACATATATTCACTCTTGGTATAACCAATGCGGGCGATCACCTCGCGAGCGATGTCTTGAACATCCAGATACGCATCCGACTTCACCTCTCCGGCAAGCACCACTTGTCCGGTGGTAACCAGGGTTTCACATGCCACCTTCGAGGAGGGGTCATAGGCAAGAAAATGGTCAATCAATGCATCTGAAATCTGGTCTGCAACCTTGTCAGGATGCCCTTCTGAAACGGATTCGGAGGTGAATAAATAAGCCATGGTTTTTTGTTGTTTTCTGCTTGGAATTATGAAGCGACAAAAGTAGAAAAAGAAATGACTTTAGGTATTCTTTGTGGAATACTGTTCTTCAATAAAAGTGGGGCAGGTTGATGTCAGGCCTTCGTTTTGCCTGTGAGCTTGTGGAACACCTCCTCCAAGGAGCTCTCTGACCGTTGCATGGATAGGATCTTCAAATTGGCAGCTACCGCATGCTCAAAAAGTGTGGACCTCAGGTCGGTGTTGGCATCGGCGAAAAGCTGGTATTTGTTCTTGCCACTCACCTGTACACGCAAAACCCCTTTGATGCCCTGAAGGGCTTTTACATGGGCCTCGGTTTCAAACTCCACTTCCAAAATGCTTTCCCTTGCCGTAAGTTGTTGAATCTGATTGGTACGCCCATCGGCAACGATTTTCCCTTTATTGATGATGATCACCCGGTCGCAGATGGCCTCCACCTCCTGCATGATGTGGGTGGATAGAATCACGGTTTTCTCCCTTCCGATGGAGGTGATCAGGTTACGGATGTCCAACAACTGGTTCGGGTCCAGGCCCGATGTGGGTTCGTCCAGGATCAACACATCAGGGTTGTGAATCATGGCCTGGGCCAATCCTACCCGCTGGCGATATCCCTTCGACAAAGCTCCGATCTTTTTATGCTGCTCAGGACCAAGTCCTGTAACGGCAACCATCTCCTGTACACGCTTTGGGACTTCTGCACCTTTCAGGTGGATGCCAGCCACAAAGGTCAGATATTCCTTTACATACATGTCGAGGTAAAGCGGATTGTGTTCAGGCAGATAACCTACCCGCTTTCGGACTTCCATCGATTGTTCCACTGTATCGAATCCCATTACGGAAACCGAGCCCGATGACTGTGGGATGAAGCAGCTGATGATTTTCATCATCGTTGACTTACCAGCCCCATTGGGTCCTAAAAATCCAACAACCTGGCCAGCACCTATTTCAAAACTGACCTGGTCCAAGGCCTTTTGAGGACCGTATAGCTTGGTGATTTGTTGAACCTTGACCGACATGATGCAAAGGTAGAAATAGCCAGGTAATAGAGGGCTGTTTCCCATCTCATCTTGTCTAAATTGGTTAACAAGCCATAAAAAGGTAAATTTGTGTGCATCATGGATTTTCGGATTTCATTCACCAAACCTGTCTCTCAAAGTTGCCAACGGGATTAGTCATAAAATCCACAGGCAGCTTTTATATGGTTGCCGACGATAGCGGGGGTGTCACTCGCTGCTCTGCCAAAGGCAAGCTTCGGTTGAAAGGAGTTGATACCACCAACCCGATAGCGGTAGGGGATCATGTGACATTCGAGAAAGAAGGGGAGGTAGGCGTCATTTCCCACATCGATGATCGACGCAATTACATCATTCGTAAATCGGTCAACCTTTCCAAGCAGGCCCACATCCTTGCTGCCAACCTCGACCTTGCATTGGTGGTAGCCACCCCTGTTTATCCTCGAACATCCACGGGCTTTATTGACCGTTTTCTGGCTACGGCCGAGGCCTACAACATCCCTGCCGGTGTGGTATTCAACAAATCCGACCTTTTCGATGACGAGGTCCGCGAATACGTTGATGAGCTTTCCAGGATGTACCGGCATGTGGGCTACCAAACCTTCATTGTCTCTGCCATAGATGCTGATTCCCTGACGGATCTCAAGGAACAGCTCCGCGGTAAAGTCACTTTGGTTTCCGGTCATTCAGGAACCGGGAAGTCAACACTGGTTAACGCCCTCGTGCCCGGCCTCGATCTGAAAACGTCTGAGCTCTCCACCATGCATTTGAAAGGAAAACATACCACCACATTTGCCGAAGCGCACCCGCTGGCTGCAGGAGGTTATGTGATCGACACCCCAGGCATACGCGAGTTTGGTATTGTGGATTTTGAGCGGCACCAGATATCGCATTACTTCCCCGAAATATTCAAGCATGCTTCAAACTGCAAGTTCGGTGATTGCCTTCACGAAAATGAGAAGGGGTGTGCCGTGATTCAAGCCGTTGAGGACTCCAAAATAGCGCTCACCCGTTACTCCAGTTACATTAGCATCCTGAACAATGAGGATATATTCAAGTGATAACATTTTCGTCCAGTTGCCATGAAAGCCCTTATACAGCGTGTTACAAAAGCATCAGTCACCATTGAAGGGCAGGTCCATGGCTCCATTGGTCATGGCTTATTGATTTTGTTGGGTGTGGGCGTTGATGATGCATTGGCTGATGCCGAAAAACTGGCTTCCCGTATCCCGCGATTACGCATATTCAACGACGAAAACGGTTTGATGAATTTATCTTGTTCGGATGTGGGCGGCGAATACCTGGTGATTAGTCAATTCACGCTGCATGCCGACTCGCGCAAGGGCAACCGTCCATCCTACATTAGGGCGGCACGGCCCGAGCAAGCCATACCATTGTATGAGCATTTCATCGCCATGTTATCAAAAGAGTCGGCTCGAGATGTACAAAAGGGTGTTTTCGGCGCCGATATGAAAGTGGAATTGCTCAACGATGGACCTGTGACGATCATGATGGACACGAAGGAGTAGGGGGGGATTAGTCATTGGTCATTGGTGATTGGTGATTGGTCATTAGTGATTGGTCACTGGTCACTGGTCACTGGTCACTGGTCACTGGTCACTGGTCACTGGTCACTGGTCACTGGTCACTGGTCACTGGTCATTAGTGATTAGT
>JBEAXM010000061.1:0-12763 GCA_041159805.1 Bacteroidota bacterium | reverse complement strand
ACGGTATGCGTAGTAGGTGTTCCTGATGTGGATCCTCCCACTGTAACATGTCCTCCTGCCATCACCCGCACATGCACTTCTGAAGTGCCTGCAGGTGCCTCTAACTTGGCCGAGTTCATCGCTCAAGGTGGAACAGCTTCCGACATCAGCGGAACCGTTAACGTTTCTTTCACCGACGGTCCTTTGGTTGGTGGCAGTTGCGGTGGTACCATTACCCGTACCTACAACTTCACCGATGCTTGTGGCAACGCTTCTTCTTGCACGCAAATCATCACCATCAACGACAACATTCCTCCAACCATCAGCGGTCCAGCAGACCAGACCTTCGGTTGCAACCCAACCATCCCTGCTGCGGACATCAGCCAGATCACTGCTTCTGACAACTGCACAGGCGTTACCGTTACGGCATTGCCTGACCAGATCAGCGGCGGTTGCACCAAGACCTTGGTGCGCACTTACCGTGCTACCGATGGTTGTGGTAATACAGCTGACTGGGTACAGACCTTCACATACACCTACGATGTAACTCCTCCAACTATCAACGCTTCTGGCTCTGTTGCTAACAATAGCGACATCGGTTGCAACCCAACTGAAACTGCTATCGATGCAGCTTTGGGTAGCGCTACTGCTACGGATGCTTGTGGAGCTGTTACGGTTGATGTAATCACCGACGCCGTAGTTGTTAACGGATGTAACCGTTCACAAACACGTAACTTCTCTTCCACTGACGCTTGCGGTAATACTTCAAACGATAGCCGCACCATCACCTGGAAGGTTGACACCACCGATCCTGTGATCACCGTTACCGGCACCGATGGTTCAGACCTTGGCTGCAACCCGACTGCTGCGCAGATCGACGCTGCCCTGGGCACTGCTTCAGCCACCGACAACTGCGACAACGTGTCTGTTACTTCAAACGACGGTGCAGAAGTTGTAAACGGCTGCTTCCGTTCAAAGACCCGTACGTTCACATCGACCGACCTTTGCTTGAACAGTTCATCCGCCAGCGTGACCATCACCTGGAAGGTTGACAACGACGCTCCAGTAGTAACTTGCAACAGCGGCAATGGCGACATCACCGTGTGTGTTGGTGATGCAGGAAATGTAACCTTCGTTTCTTCTGCTACTGACAACTGCGATGGATCTGTTCCTGTGAATTGTGTTCGTAGCGATGGTTTGAGCATTGAAGATGCTTATCCTGTTGGAACTACTACCGTTACTTGCACTGCTACTGACGAGTGTGGAAATATTGGAACATGCTCATTCAATGTGATTGTATTGGCCAACCCAACTTGTGCTTTGACAGCTCCTGCTACATTGCCTGCTTGTGGTTCTACCGGAAACACCTTGACTGCTGCTTCTACAAATGCTACCAGCTACGCTTGGTCGGTATCCGGAAGCGGCTGGGCGATCACCGGTGGTGCTAACACAGCTACTGCTACTTACACAGCTGGAACAGGACCTGCTACCTTCACATTGACTGTTACCAACAGCTTGAACGGTGTTAATTGCACCAGCACTTGCTCTGTAACATTCGAGTGTGCTGGCGATCGTTACTGTACTTACACCCAAGGTTACTATGGACAGGCAGGTGGAACCAACTGTACCGGATTCACCACCAAGCCATTGTTGCTTGGCATGTTGAACGGTAACCCATTGGTTGTAGGAGGTGGAACCAACACCCTTACTTTGACTTATGCTGATGCACAGAGCGGATGTATCTTCTTGCGCTTGCCTGCTGGTGGAACAGCTGTTCCATTGAACGGAGCCGCTACTTGCTCTAATCCTACTGGAATTAGCATTAAGAGCAATGGTTCGTTCGGTAACACTTTGTTGGGTCAAACCATTACGCTTGGATTCAACTTGCGTGTACCTGGATCAACTCTCGGTTCATTGCAGATCACAGGTAAATACCTGACCACTGCACAGTCAAGTGGATCAGGTTGTGTGAACCCTACTGCTACTGCAGTTCCCGGAACCAACAAAACGTTCCTGATACCTGCTTCGGTAATCACCTACCTTGGCTCTAACAACACAGTTGCTGGCCTGTATGCATTGGCTAACCAGGCTTTGGCAGGAACACTTCCTGCTGGCGCTCCTTCACTCGGGGTGATCAACTCCGCTGTTGATGCAATCAACCGTGGATTCGACAAGTGCCGTGTGTTTGTTGGATTCTCGAACGTAGCGCCTACCACTACTGTTCGTGTAACCGATGGCGAAATGGAGCCTTCTTACGATCTTTCCGTAAGGGCTTATCCAAATCCATTCACACAGAAAGCAAGCATCGAGTTCAGCTTGACCAACGCAGTTGAGAATGCTGTAGTTGAGGTTTACACAATGAATGGAACCAAGGTTGCTACCTTGTTCAACGGAGCTGTAGAGGCTGACAAGTCATACATCGTTGAATTGGATGGCGCTGACTTGGCTCCTGGTATTTACATGTACCAAGTAAACACTGGCAACAATGTTTACACCAATAAGCTTATCCTGACCCGCGAGTAATCGCATAGGAAAGCAAATGCAAAAAGGGGGATTCCAATCGGAGTCCCCCTTTTGTTTTGAATGTGTTTGCGTTTATGCTGCTTGTTTGTTTTCTTTTTCAGGATATCCCAGCAAATAGATGATTCGTGGGGCGCCTTTTCTTTGGATGCGACCGATTTCCCATCGGTATCCTGGAACGTCAATGGAGCCGGTCATTTTTTCAAGCTCTTTTACAGAGTAAGTGCGAAGCACCGAAACCAATCCGTCCCACATGGTGAACAATGGAATAGCGGGAATCACATAGGTGAAAAAAAGACGGCTGAAACTGAACGGACGAATGAATGGTACAGCAGCCATCACCACCAATGGCGTGAACAGCATGGCTATGAAATTTGTAAACGACCTTTCAGTGGCTTCAAAGATGCCAATAGCCGCATGGCTTCTGGCAGCATTTTCAAGAATTTTCTTTGCTTGGTCAGGACGGAAGTGATGGAACGATACAAACTGTGTGCGGAATCCCTCAAGGTCTGCGGGAACATCCACCGCGTCAATCGGGTTCTCCACATAATCGATGGCGCCGTTGGTTTGCTCGGCAAGTGTTTTAAAAGCCACCAGGTTTGGATACTTGTCAGTCAACACCACCTTGGTGTCGTCATATTCGTTGCGCATGTATTGGAACACTTTCGAAATGCCGCCACCTCCACCGGAGCAGATGTCAACAATACGCTTGGTGCCGCTTTTTTCGAGCCCTCGGCGAATCACAGGAATGACGGGCTCGTACAAATCGATTTTGTTGGCTGCGAATTGCAAATAATCCGTGATTCCTTTGCGGAAAACATTGGGGAACCAGGATTGGTCTTCGAATTCAAATAGGTGTACCCTTGGCATTGTCTTGGTGTGTTACACAGCGGAACGCCCGATGTGATACACCAATGATACGATTGTGGGGAAGCGGCAATAGGGCGATATGCCGTATGATGTTACGGATGTAAGGTTTGTTGGAAAATGTAGTGAATACGGTGTTACTACAACCGGTATTTGCCAGGGGCGAGTATGTTTCCGGGGTCTACCAGGTTTTTTATACCTCTAAGAAGGGCGGAGGTGCCTGTGGCATATTCAGGTGTTTCATCAAAAGCGCCTGACCCAGATCTGTAAGGAAGAAATCCATTTTCTATCAAAACCTCGTGGCACCTTTTCGAAAATGCATGTGCTTTTGCAATCGACTCTTCGTTCCGAGGGTAGTTGATGTTGGTGATCATGATCAGGGACCGGGGATTGATGGCGGTGAAGGTTACAGGGAATTCATAGCCATGTTCCTTGAACAACGATGATGTGAGTTGAAGCAAAGCGTTTGCCGATCTACCATCGGCAGCACATACGGCATTGATCCAAATGAAACCGGTGTCGTATGATGCGGTGTTGATGGTGGCGCTTTCCAATGACTCGTCGTTCAGTAGCACTTTCAGCGGGTTATCGGTGGGAACGCCCATTTGCAGATCCCACGCATCCTTCAACGGGGTGTATAGTGAAAAGGAAAAAAGTCGATGCACCCAGGATGCCAACCGCATGAGTGTTTGATCCACAAACCAGATGGTTGCTCCAGGATCCGCTTTTTTCAGAGCGGCGCGAACGATGGATTTCTTTGCGTTAACCATTCCCACGGGTCCCGAGATGGATCCACTCATATTCCAATAGCCCGCAAGCTTGTTTTCCTTTTGTCCGATGGCGCGCGACTTGTTTGCAAAATGTACGGCACTGTTCACCACGCCATCGAGTTTCAGTTCACGAATCGAGTCCACAAGTGGAGCAAACGCCTCCGGCTTTTTTGCCGATACGATGAACATGCAGGTTTTTTCCGGCTTCGGCATCAGCTCGAAGGTCATCTCGGTGATGATGCAAAAGTTGGATTGGCTGAGCAAGCCATCCAGCATAGGGCCGATTCCATACTTGTATGTGTTTCTCGCATTGGCATGGTCGAAAGACCCAAAACCTGTTTTCACAACGGAGCCGTCGGCAAGTATGGCCGTCATGCGTATGACACGTGCGAAGCGATCCCCATAGTCGGTGTGTCCGAATCCGCGTTCAAGGATGTTACCAACTATGGATGCATCCAATCCTGCACCGGTGATGTCGAGCTGCAAACGGCTCTTGTTTTGTTGCAGGTGCTCGAAGAGATTCTGTTGTGAAACGCCGGGTTGGATGGTGGCATAGGCAAGGGTTTCGTTCACCTCAACGATGCGGTTCATGCGTGACAAATCCACAATGACCTGTCCGGCATCCGTGCCCTGTGCCTCACCGTATCCGAAATTCCGTCCCCGTGAAATGGTGAACAACTTCAGCGATTGGCTTTTTGATAGCTTCAGCAGGGCAATGATTTCCGATTCATCAATCGGATATACCACACAACAAGGTTGAACGGTGGTGCCACCGATGCTTGTTGCATATTTGGAAAGGGTGGATGGATCGTTTCTGAAACGTTCGCTGCCGAAAATGGATATCAGGCCGCTTGCGGAAGTTTCTTGCCCCATATTTTCTCAATGAAATTTGAAATCGAATCGCTGAATTCGGCCGGATCAACAAACTTTCCGGGGTTGAAAAGGTAGCGGTTTTCGAAATCAAATAGGTTGGGGTCGTTATAAATTTCGCGATTGAGCTGGAACTTCTCGTCTTGGAGTGCTTGCCCGTTGGCATGAAGGAGCACTACAGGGGCGGTTTGCAACTTGCCATAATCCTTGATGTCGCCAACAGGGGCAAATCCGAAAACCTGGTTGAAGAAAGCCATCCGGCGGGGGTGAACCCCGATGACAAAGTCGTGGTGGTCGCTATATACACCGAAGCGGGCGATGCCAGCCATGAGCCCGGTGATATTGTTGAAGTTACCTGCTGCACGGGTGTCTGCAAGCAAACCAATTTCTATCAGCTTTTTACCTTCATTACGTAATCCATCAAGCTCCTTGCTGTAATAGTGGTCCAGTGGCAATCCGTGCTCGCTGTCTAATACCGCCGAAACGGTTGACACGGTATGTCCCATCATATTGCCTGTAAAGACGGCCGAATTAGGACTTATATACTCTGGGAAAGTAAAGACAGCCAATTCGTTAGGCATGATCAGGGAAGCAGCCAAGTACTGCTTGTATACTAGACACCAGGCCTCTGTGACCTCCTGGAATGTGCTCGCTACTTTATAATTTACCATTTGATAGGTTTTTAAGGTTTGCAGAACTCAATTTCAGGACTCGTGGTTTTGTACTTTTCTTGAACAAATATATAACCGAAATGTTCATTCGCCAAGTTTTTTTCACCGTTCACCCAAAATATTTTTGTTTTAACCCAAATTTAAGGCGCCAAAAAATCCGAATGGAGCAATTTATCCCCAAACCTTACAAATCATAATAATTTGAAAACCAAAACGTTAGTTAAAAAGGGTGTTTGGAAAAGCCAACCTGAGTGGTAAACGACTGATGCTCAGAGGGGTGTTTTTGTATTTTTCTAAGGGAGGGGTGGTTTCTGACAAAAGCGCGATAGACGATTTACGATGGATTCCTCCCCAATGACTAATTAACAGTGACAAGTGACAGGTGACAAGTGACAAGTGACTACTCCCTAATGACCAATGACTAATGAAAAGTGACCAGTGACCAGTGACCGGCTTGCCTCGCCGCAGGCGGGTGACCAGTGACCAACTCCCTAA
This sequence comes from Bacteroidota bacterium, assembly GCA_041159805.1. Taxonomy (GTDB): domain Bacteria; phylum Bacteroidota; class Bacteroidia; order AKYH767-A; family OLB10; genus JALRAP01. The sequence goes on along the minus strand of JBEAXM010000061.1, from coordinate 6,591 downwards.
TGACCAATGACTAATGACAAGTGACAAGTGACAAGTGACAGGTGACAAGTGACTACTCCCCAATGACTACTCCCTAATGACCAATGACAAGTGACTACTCCCCAATGACTAATGACTGCTCCCTAATGACCAATGACTAATGACCAATGTGTCCACCTATTGCCCAGTCGAATCCCTTTTTTTACTTTTACTACTTATAATAAATATTCTACGAATATGGGCAGACTGATACGCTTCATGATTTTGATGTTGACCTTGGTGGGATGGTCGAATGTTTCGTTCGCACAAACCAACACCTGTTTACCCCCAACGGCACTCACCGCTACCAACATTGGTGTTTCATCGGCTATTTTGAGCTGGACCCCATCAAACAATGTAAATCAATATTACACTGTTCAATATCGACCATTAGGTAGCTCTGCCTGGTTGATTGTAACCGTACAGCAGTTTCCGTACACATTGAATAATCTGCAGTGCGGTACCAATTACGAGTGGCAGGTGCAAGCATATTGTTTGACCACCAGTGGCTCATCTACAGCAAGTGGATATTCATCACCTGCCAGTTTCAGTACGCTTACCTGTACCAATGTATGTGTTGCCCCTGCTGGATTGTCGGCAACAAACATCACCACCAATGGTGCAACCATTTCATGGAGCGCTGTATCGGGTGCAACCGGGTACAATGTTCGATATCGTATTGCAGGATCGGCGGCGTGGATGACCACCACTTCCACCACCAACTCAATAAACTTGTTGAATTTGACCTGTGGAAGCACTTATGAGGTATCTGTTCAAACCGTGTGCAATAGCACAGCCGCCAGTGTGTTTTCCGCTTCAATCACCTTTGCCACGCAACCTTGCACGATCAATTGCACTCCTCCATCCGGTATAAACGTATCAAACATCACCACCAGTAATGCGATAATCAACTGGACACCATTTGCCGGAGGGAACTTCCTTTACGACATCGGCTATCGTGTGGTTGGCACTACCAACCAGATCACCATAGTGAATGTAACTCCACCTTTCACCATTGCGAACCTGGTATGCAACACCAATTATGAAGTACGTGTGCGAACCAACTGTGGCAACAACAATTACAGTGCATGGTCGGCGTTTATTCCGTTTTCCACTCTTGCTTGTCCAACTTCTTGCCCTACGCCATCCGGGTTAACCGCTACCAATATCACCTCAAGTGGAGCTACACTTAACTGGTCTGCGTCCACTTCCTCTCCTGCCTTGTTCAACATCCGTTACCGGCCTGCCAACACCACGGCTTGGATAACCATTAACAATGTATCCGCACCCTTCAACCTGGCAGGAGCGCCTTGCAATTCTTCAATCGAGTGGCAAGTGCAAACCATTTGCGCAAACGCGGCAGGTACTGCAACCCTTAGTCAATGGAGTCCTTCTTCATATTTCACCACCGCCTCTTGTACATCACCGTGTCCTGCCCCCACCGGACTTAACACAACGAATATTTCTGCAAATGCTGCAACGGCGAATTGGGCGGCTGTAACCGGTGCACCAAGCTACACCGTTCGCAGAAGGGTGGTTGGCTCGACTACATGGAGTTTTTTCACTGCAACCTCCACGAGTTTTTTGTTTGGCAACCTTACCTGCGGGACTACTTATGAATGGCAGGTGCGTGCAAATTGTGCTGTGGGAAGCAACACCAATGTGAATCCATATTCACCATCAATCACATTCACCACCACATCATGTCCAACCATCTGTCCGGCTCCGACCCAGCTAACCAATACCAATATCACCGTTAACAGCGCTGTGCTTGGTTGGTCCAATACGGGAGCGTTCCAATACCGGGTGCGCTATCGGGTGAATGTGACTGGAACGGTTTGGACCTATCTCATCACATCCAACACCAGCACAATCATTAACAACTTGGCTGCTGCCACCAATTATGTATGGCAGGTTCAAAGTGTTTGCTCCAACACCTCCAGCACAGCCAATGTGCCGTGGTCGTTGCAGTCGAGTTTCACTACCCTGTCAACCAATACGACTTGCCCACCTCCGTCCGTTCTCAATTTCACACCTGGATCCACGCCAGGCAGTTTGTCGGTATCGTGGCCTGCTGTTCCAACGGCCGTTTCCTATACGGTTCGTTATCGGATGGTCAACACTTCCACCTGGACGCAGAGCGGAACAACCAACACCTATCTGTTGCCTATCACCAACCTGACCCCTGGTGCCACCTATGAGTTCCAGATTCAAACGGTTTGCGCCACCTCGAACGGAGCCTTCGTTACCGGAGCGTGGTCAGGATCCTTCTTTTATACGATGCCTTTGCTGTTGACGGTTTATCCCAACCCAGCATCGGAAATGATTTCCGTATCGTGGCAGGATGAACATGCAACCTTGGTGGAGATTCGGGATGTGTTTGGTGTGTTGGTGCAATCAGAACGTGTTACATCAAGATCCGAAATGAACGTCATTGAATTTTCTGTTTCGTCCTTGAAAGATGGATGGTACTCGGTAACCGTTTACTCGAACGATTCGGTGATGAGCAGCAGGTTTTTGAAGAGTAGCAGGTAGTCAGTGACCGGCTTGCCTCGCCGCAGGCGGGTGACCGGTGACCAGTTAATGGAGGATAGTCAATCGTCTGTAACTTATAAGCCTCGAATAGAAATCACCTATTGGATCCAGGATTCTCAATTCCTTTGATGCGAGATGACCTTCAGCGTTTGTCTTTGCTTTTTTATTTTCGGAGAAGTGTTTTAACTTTGGTTTCATGGCAAAAACAAAATCATCCTCCAAGTCTCCGACCGATCATAGCCGATGGTATTTGGCTGCGATTGTTGCACTCACACTTTTGTTGTATGCCGGATCGCTGAAGAATGAGCTGCTCACTTTTGATGATAATGATTACTTCGCATACGAAGAGGTGCGCGAGTTGAGCTGGTCTGGTGTCCAAGAGATTTTCACCAGTCACCACCTCATCATGTATCAGCCGCTGCCGGTGCTTTCTTTTGCAATACAACACCATTTCACCGGTATGGATTCGTACCCGTTTCACTTGTTGAATCTGCTGTTGCATCTATGTTGTGTCATTGCCGTATATCATTTCGTGCGCAGACTAACGGATCATTTTTGGATCCCGTTGGGAGTGGCAATGATATTTGCCATTCATCCAATGAATGTGGAGTCGGTGGTCTGGATGTCGGCGCGCAGCAGTGCGATGTATGCGCTATTCTACCTGCTTGCGCTCATTTCCTACGTCGATTATCTTAAGAATCAACAATCCAGGCACCTTTGGTTTGCCAGCCTTTTTTTCATCCTCTCACTATTCTCGAAGGTTCAAGCCATCACCCTGCCGATGGTGTTGCTGTTGCTCGATTTTCATCATGGTCGCAAACTGCTTGATAAAAACAACCTCCTACAGAAGGTGCCCTTTTTCCTGTTGAGTATCATTTTCGGACTGGTGGCCCTTTCCGATACCGATACACAAAGCAACCTTACGGCTGGCATGCTTGCGCAATTTGAATTCCATCATCTGCCGTTCATGGTCACCTGGTCATTCATGTTTTATCTGTTTAAACTCTTTATTCCGCTAGACCTTTGCGGCATCTATACCTATCCACAACTTGAAAACGGTTGGCTGCCCTGGGTTTATTATGCTTCTTCCATTCCTTTCGTTTTTACTATGTGGCTGCTTTGGAGGTTACGTTCCAACCGGTTTGTGTTGTTTGGTGCCGGATTCTTCATACTGACCATAGCAATCAACATACAAATCATTCCCTCGCGATTATTCATTGTGGCCGATCGTTATACGTATGTACCCTATCTAGGTTTGTTTTTTCTGCTATTCATCCTGGTTACACAGTCCACCTTTTCGAAGAAAACCAAGGAGATGTTTCCATGGTTGTTCGCCTGCTTCATTTTATTTTTCGGCTTCGCCACAAATGCACGGAGCAAGGTTTGGGCTTCCGACATCCCATTCCTCACAGACATCATCGAGAAGAACGAGGGAGCCCCTTATGCTTATCGCGCTTACGGTAATCGGGGCTTTAAGTACCAGTCGATGCAACAATTCCCAAATGCGTATGATGACTTTACCAGTGCCATTGAATTATTTGGCACGGATGGGAAAACCTACTACAATCGCGCATTGGTGTTGAATGCCATGGGGCGTTACCGCGATGCCGTGCGAGACCTTGACAGTGCAGCCGTTTACAATCCGAACCAGGCCATCATATTTTCAACCCGAGGACAGCTGCATGCCATGTTATCGGATACAAGTAAGGCGATACTTGATTCTGAAAAGGCCGTTGCAATTGACTCATTGAGTTTCGATGCTTGGAACACACTCTCCACCATGGCGTTTTCGCGTGGTGATTTTGTATCCTGCAGGAGGTATCTTGAAAAGGCCATTAGTGCAAATCCGAAATTTGCCGTTGGCGTGAAGAACCGTGGCATATTAAATCAGCGCGAGGGGCGTCTAAATGAGGCATGTGCCGACTTCCAATCTGCCTCCTATATGGGGAACACCGATGCGAAATCCTTGTATTCGGAGTTTTGCAAGTAGGCAACTTGCTAAATCAATACGTAGTGGATTTTCATGTATCCAACTACAGTTTCACAACCTTCCTGGTGATATTGCCATATTCTGATTGCAACACCAGCAGATAAACCCCGGGTGGCAATGGCTCCAGTTGGATTCGGTGTTGTCCCTCATGGGGTCTGATGGATTGAGTAAGCACCGACTTTCCTTTTAGGTCTTTTATGTCCAGTTGCAAGGTTGTCTCGGCTTGACCATCAAAAACCAGAAACAACTGGTTGGTTGCCGGATTGGGGTAGAGTTGTGCAAGGGTGAACGGCAAAACCGCTTCATCGATACTTGTGGATGTACCCGTGTTGAATACATATTTTGGTGAGTAGAAACCCTGCTCTGTTCCATTGGCGGTTCGAACCCGCCAATAGTAAAGCGTGTTTGCGTTCAGACCTGTTACTTGTTGAGAAGTGGAGGTGATGCCAGCCGTGTTGTAAACCATTGTTTGGGTGGTGAACGTTGCGGAGGTGCTGACTTGCAAGGTATAGCTTGTGGCATTTGGCACCGACGACCATTGGAATACCGGGTTGGTGTTTATTCCCAACGCGGAGTCGGCAGGGAAAATCAATGTGGTGGCGGCAGTGGCAGAATTGAATGATCTGGACCATGACGGAGTGCTCTCGTGACCGCCGTTGTTGGCAATCACCCTCCAATGATAGTTGGTGGAGCCCATCAGGTTGCTTACAATGGCCGAGGTGCCACCCGTATTGACACTATGTGTTATGGATGAGAAACCGGGATCGGTGCTCAATTGCAGCGTGTACAACACTGCGCCGGGAACATTGCTGAAAGTGAATTGCTGGGTGTTCAGTACACCAGTGGCGCCGTTGGCTGGATTGTTCAATGTTGGTGCGGCTGGTACACTGTCGTTCACACCTGTGTAGGTAACGAACATTTCAATTTTCTGCAACGGCACGTCGTTGGCGTCTCGAGGGGAGGCCACAATCGTATCAACAATATTCATCCCACTGGTAACTTTTCCATACACTGTGTAGTTGCCATCCAAAAAAGTTGAGTTGGCCACACAGATATAGAACTGCGAATTGGCACTATTGGGATCGTTGTCGCGGGCGGCACCTAAAATGCCTCTCACATGCCTTACGGCATTGAATTCTGCGGGAACATTTTGTTGCCATGGCTGTCCCTGGCCCCAGGTGGAAACGGGACCGCTTACGCTGTTTGGGTCACCTCCTTGAATGACAAAACCGGGAACAACACGGTGGAATGCCGTGCTATCGAAAAACTGATCGTTGACAAGACTGTCGAAGTTTTGAGTATGCAATGGTGCTATCAGTGGAAAAAGCTCGATATTGATATTGCCTAGAAAGGTCCCTGCCCTGTGTGTGACAATCTGGTATTGCGGCTTGTCGATTCCTTGTGCTGTTGCGAATAGTGCAAAGGACATCAGCACAAAAGATAATATGGTTTTTTTCATGGCTTCCATTTGTGAATCAGGTTGGGTGGCTAAAGATAAAACAATCTATGATTTCACGTTTTAAAACACACTTATCGTATGGTAGGCCGTAGCGGGGGAACACGGATGAAGCAGATTGAACGGATTAACGCGGATTTTTAAAAGGACTACATCAAATCCGCGCTAATCAGCAGCATCTGTATCATCAGCGTTCACTTGTTGTCAATGGTGCTCAAAAGCGGTAGGCTCTTCCACTCACTAATGACCAATTCACTAATAACTAATACAGCGGTAGGCGGTGGAACACGGATGAAGCAGATTGAACGGATCAAAACGGATTTAATAATCCGCGCTAATCAGCAGCATCCGTATCATCAGCGTTCACTTTTTGTAAACGGTAACCACAAGCGTCGCGCACTGCGGGGATCATCGTACATCACTTCCTACACACGGCCCAAAAAGTCTTGCACAACAGCAAGGGTGACTTTTCGTCGGTCATGCGGTAGTCGGATGTTTCGGGATACATGCCCTTGCCAACAAAAGGACGCATGATGGTGTCTTGGATGCTGATGGGTAGTTTACGGATACCGCGTTGATAAAGTAGCCACTC
>JBEAXM010000023.1:0-9007 GCA_041159805.1 Bacteroidota bacterium | reverse complement strand
TTCATCGGTCAGATAGACCTGTATCCGACATTGATGGGTATGCTCGGCGGCGATTATTATAACAATACCGCTGGAGTTGATGTATTGAGGAGCCCAAGGCAAGCGGCCTATTTCTCTCAAGATGATAAAATCGGCTGTATAAATGATAAATGGTTATACATATACCGTTTCGGAGGAAAAGAGTCCATACACTCAATAGGCGAAAATCATGAAGCGACGGACGGCACTCAAAACAACCTGAAGTTACTTCGCGATTATGCGTTATCGCAGACCCAAGCATCCGAATTCGCCATATCGAAAAACCTGACATCCCCTCCTGCTAAAAAATCAAAATAGCCACAATCATTCGTCCCTTTTTCCGTTGAAATCAAGATGATGATACACATTGAGTCCTTCATGCGTTTGACTGCTCAGCGACTTATTGTGCTGCTGATGTTTGTTCAGGCGTGTTCGAGCTTGAGTGCTCAGCACCTGGACATACGCAATAAATTAAGGGATGAAGGCCCAAAAGTGATGGTGGTTGCTCATATGGCCGACCCCATCAGGTTCCCGGAAAACAGTATGGCAGGAATCGAATTTTGTATCAAGCATGGAGTGGATATCATCGAGATTGATGTGCAAAAAACCAAGGACGGCAGAATCATATTGATGCATGATGCATCGGTGAACAGGACAACCAACGGAAAAGGTAAAGTTGCGAACCTTACATGGGAGCAGATCAGCAAACTGAAGTTACTGGACAAACAACGAAAAGTTACTGAACACCGAGTGCCCTTGTTGGAAGATGTGTTGAATATGGCAAAGGGTAAAATCATTGTAAACATCGATAAGGCCGGAGGCAATATGTCTATCATTCGTAAAATGGTTGACTCCTTGAAATGCGGTCCTTATGTGATACTCAAGGGCACGGTTTCTGCGCGTGAATACAATGCCCTTGACAACGCAGTGGAAACAAAGCCCTTGTTCATGCCAATCATAACAGAAAGAACGAAGGGTGTGGATACGTTCATGATGGATACAAAAGCCCCTTTGATTGAAATCATCGTGCGACACGACTCTACCTATCTGACATCTGAAGAGGGGCTGAAGATGTTCAGTAAAAACGGGGCGCAATTATGGTTTAACGCGTTGTATGACAATATAGCTGCCGGCCGGTCAGAACGCAGAGGGGCATACGAATCATGGGATTACTTCATCGGACTGGGAGCGCGCATCATACAAACCGACTTTCCGATTGAATTGATGTACTATCTGGCAAAAAAGGGGTTGCGATCCGATGTCGACACAATTGCATTCGCTCAACTGATTGAGCCCGTCCCCCAGAAGAAAAATGAAACGCTTTCGAATGCACCATCTGTAAAAAAACCTGAACAACCGAAAAAAAACTCTGTGGTGGTACCTCGAATCCACATTGTGAGAACGGGTGACTCGCTTTATTTGATTTCGAGAAAGTACGGGGTGTCGTTGAAACGGATTTTGAGTCTTAATCCGAGGTTGTCAGAGTCGTCGGTGCTCCATCCAGGACAAAAGATAAAAATACCCTGAATCCTTTTATTCCTTGACCTTGAAACCAAAGTGTGTATAAACAGGACGCTCATTCCCGTCGGCAGGCCTGTTGATGGTTCCCAAGGATTTTGAATAAATGGTGGAGCTCCCGCCCTGATCACATGCCATGCCGTCGTAAGCGCCAACAGCAAGCATGATTTTTGCACACATGTCCATGGTCAACCCGCGACTGTATCCGGGACGTCTGCCGTCAACAACCATGAAAAACCCTCGCTCACCCGTCTTATCAATCGCCATGATGGTTCTGGGATAAGGACTGTTCTTGGATTGGTCTAGGGGATCAATGGCCGACTTGCCGTTCATGATTAAATCAAACCGGCCCCAAATGGCATTTTGCATTTTGATAGTGGGTTTGGTCACCAAGCAGGTGTCGCAGGAATAATACCCCACAGATGATTTGTCGAAGTACATGAATGGCCTTTGTTTGTTGTCTTCATTCTTCACCAACTTACCATCCACAATATACATACCCTTCCATTGTCCCAATGGCGCATCCAGTCCAGGTGTACGCCCCGCCTCACCGTTAATGGCCAGATCGAGTCCATGCTGCTTGGCGAACTTGGAGGTGTATGTTTTCTTGTCAATCGGATACTGAAGCTTGATTTCTGTTTTAGTAAGATCAACCGTTGCAATGAAAGCCGTGAACAACGGAGTAGCTGAATGCAACCGCAGTATTTCAAGTCCTGCGCTGTCTTGTATCAGCACGGCATCATCTATTTTGAATCCCGGTATATTAAGCAGCGCGTCTTTGTATTGGGTGAAATAAGCGGTCTCCCGATTTTGGTCAGCGAAACTGGTGCCTAATTCACCTTTCAATTGCAGTAACTCCATCCTGTCATACCTACCATCAACAATAATCAAGTGAAAGATCATCATGGAAACCAACAAAGCCCATGAAGCCAATAGGTATGGATTGCGGGACATTCCGACCCATTTACCCTTCTTTTCAAAAATCCAAACGGCAACATATAATACGACACCAAAAACCACCATCCACACAAACAACTGAAATACCAGCGGCAGGAGTGTTATCCGGTCGAGAAAAGCATGAAAGTCGTCCAAATACTCATTAACCTTGTCACCCATATCACCTTACTCGTAGTCGTGAACCAGCAATGATCCGCTTCTCATTCTTGATGGCGTTGAGCTTTTTCAAAGAGGCGACCGAGGTATTGTATTTCCTTGCGATGGATGAGAGCGTCTCTCCCTTTTTAACCAAATGGTATTTGCCTGGCTCACCCTTGAAACCATTCATGGAAACAGGCGGCGAATTCAATAGGGAATCATCGGCGCATGGACAATGCTTTTTTCGTTGGAGCAAGGTGAAATCCAGGTCTGGAACAGGAGTGTATTCCAATATGGCCTTTTTCACATGGTTATATCCTCTGTAAACACCATCCGTGTTGATCTCCCAATAGCGCAGCGCCTGATTGTTCGTGTAGCCACAAAACTGCATCAATGTAAGTGCGGAAAGCCATCCGCTTTGGTGCCAACCGTTCCAACAATGGGCGTATACCATTCCTTGATTCTCCTCAGAAGCACGTCTATGGATGTCACGTAGGAAATTGTCAACGCTCAAGGAGTCGAGCGATGGCATGCAGGTATACTCTAGTCCCGTCCTTCGTATGGAGTCCAAGCGCTCTTGAGGAAAATACTCCTCGTAGTTTTTGCGATATAAATAAATCACCTTGTCGAAGCCCTCTTTCTCCAAGCTGCTTAGTGTTTCAATCATCAGCGGATTCATAACCGATTCGGTATGGTTGTTACCACCACGGTATAACAGGTTTTTCAAAACCACACGGATGTTGCGACAGCCGCCCAGCTCTTCGTATCCCTTTCCCTTGTTGTCAACCAATTTGGTTTGGATGGAGTCCAAGCCGAACTTGTCGGGGATGCAGTTGATCTGTGCAGTTGATTGCCTGGCAGAACCGAAGCAAAGCAAAAGAGCGATGATCGTCATGTACTTTCTCTTTCTGCGCAAAAGCCACGCACACGACACAAACAAAAGGAATGATGCAGGAACATGCCAACTCGATCCGGATGATCGCTGTGCAATGGGTGCGATGAAAACGGGGACATGTGGCTCAAGCGGGGTGATTCGTCCGTGGTAAGCCCATTTTTCGATTACACTATTGCGGGTCGCCAGGATGATTTCGCGCACCTCGTACAATGAATCAGGACAATGGATGTCTATCTTGTCCAACAGCATTTTATCCTTGTCCAAAATCATCCAAACACCACCCCTGAGATGAAACCCGACCAACGAGTCAAGCAGCACGATCGGTTCGTTTTGGACAACCTTGATGGCACGCTCAGGATCATTGGTGAACCAGCAAGCCCGTTCGGAGTAAATGGTGGTGCTTGGCAGCGGAGTGTAATTCTCAAGACCATTCTTCACCAAACGCATTCCGTTTGTAGAGATGGAGTCACTGGAGTTATTGAAGATGCGGAACAGGAAGAATCGGTCCTTCCGCGACTCACGAACAGCCCATGCATCACAGAAAACCGCTCCGCGTGAGGGCGAATCATTACGTTTGCGATAAACGGCTTCCACCACCAAGCTGTCGCGTGGGATGATTTCCTTAATGCGGTTTCGTGTGGAGTCATCCCTCCAATAGTCGAACACATATTCATAATCCAAGTCCGTAGCTTCTACCCTCACAGCCACCTCAGGGAAAAACCTTGAGGTCACCCTGTTGAAGAGCCATGTGGTGTTGGCTAATCGCAAGCTTCTGACATCGTCGGTGTTGTTGGTGAATGTAACCCTGACGGGGTCCTGAGACAGGCCGAAGCAGGTCATGATGTGTCCGTATGTGGCATCTTCACGAACCATGAAAAAGCGTCGGAAACGCGATATGCTCTCCTCCCATGACTTCAAACTACCACTGCGTGAGCGACCCCGGCGCTTGGCATGATGCGGGATTTCAGGACGCAATATTGAAGCAAAATGGTCGATGCGGGATATGATAGTGTCTTTTTGCAGACGGGAGCCCATAAGCATGCAGTACTGATTGATGAAAAGCTCCTTGATGGGCTTATGACTGGTGAGGTTACGTAACACCACCGTAGCCCACTGCGGATTGAACCATTCTGTTTGTACTGGGCTCAAACGCTCCTTCAGATAGTTGATATTTGCAGAAGTGATTTCGCTGCTCAAATCCGCGTCGTAGAAAATCCATCGCCAACGGTTATCCAGTGCCGTGCTTTTCCAAAAGCGCACATTACCCCTCGAATCGTTGTTCTTGATGTGGATCTGAAGAATAATATAGTTCAGGTAATTTTCAAGGTCCATCACCGAATTCACCGAGTCGATTACCGTTGAATCGGGAAACGTCTGACCGATATATTGGATCATGGACTTGTAATCCTTGTTGCCACCCCCATCGAAACCTAGTAAGGTGGTCTTTTCATTCTTTGGCGCCTTGTGGTTGTAGTAGAGGTATTCGTGATTGATTTTTTCACGGATGTTGTAAATGCCCCAGTAGTCGCCATTGACCAACAAAATGGAAGGACGATAATCCATGTAGTCCAATCCAAGGTCCTTTGCAATTGAGGCCAACGACATATCCTTCATCCTGGTTTGGTTCTGGTCATTACCAGATGCCCGTAAAACCAGAGTTCGATAAGAACGAAATGGCTTTGTTGGAAATGGATTTATACCGATGTTACGCGACCCTATGGTGGTATCCGTCACCAGACGTAAACCCTTTTCAGGAGATCCAACAGTCATCCCACCAAAGGGCTTGATCTTCATGTTTCCAAGCTTACGAGTGCCCGAGGAATCCATGAACTCTGTGAAGGTGCGAATGCTATGCTTCTGCCAAACGCGCCCTTCTCGTCTCATGCTGACCCTACCCGCTGAATCACCGATGGTAATAAGCCGGCCATCCAATATTCCACCTGAAGCATCAAAGTCCGCGCGGTTCAAGTGAAGCGATATGATAGGCAATGTGACCGATTCGCGAATGAAATAGGTTCCTACATAAATGGTATCGTTCCACTTACCATTGACCGTGATTTGCATGGAAATGGTTGAGATGCTGTCGATGATTGCAGTGGGCTTGTTGTCATATTCGTTCACTCCCTCACCACCAGCTATCTTGACCTTGAAACGACCTTTCGGAGGAGCCGATACTTTTAGGTAAACGGGCTTGTTGTAAAAGCCCGGCTCCATATCATACGAATACCCATATGCTTTGACATTTGCCAAAGGAGCATAAATCTGCGCATGGTTTTGATTAGACCAAAATGTTGCGCAGACAACAATGATTAATGAAACAATAAAAGGACTTGCTCGCATGGTTTCGGCCTGCGAAAATACAAAAAGTGGTTAGTTTACAATGGTTTACACGAAATTACTGGTTGGTGGCAAGTCGCCAAATCTGTCTCAAATAACTGATTTTCAATCAGAAAGACAAAGAGGAGCCCTTTTTCAAAAACGGTTTGATTTCGGTGAATGATACAAGAATATCCATATCAAAGTCCAACGCTGTCAACTCAGGCGAAAGCCCGAAATGGTTTTCCTTGATCAAATGGATGCCATCATGTTCCAAACGGAAAGTCGAGAACACGGCTTTGTTCAAGTTGGGATTCTCTGATGCCTGCTTGAACTTATCCACTCCTCCTAATTCCTGTATCCACTCCTCTTCGCTCAACCCGCTGCTGGAAATGTATTCGCTTAAAAGTGCTTTCGAGCGATCGTTCAACATAACCAATAACATGTCCACCTTGGTGGGATCCAGCTCTTGCATCAAATCGATTTGCCTTTTGCTTTTCAAATTGAAAACATGATAACGCACCACATCGATGGTACTCTCACCATCTTTTTTGCCAAAAGTGTACTTGGTGCCCAACAATCCTTTTTCTGCAAATGTGATTTCAAACGGATTGATGACCGCTCCTTTTGGAAAATCAGAGGCCATTTCAGCCGCAAGGGTGCCACCACTTGCCATGATCAACGCATCCGCTTGGGGCATGGATGAAAAGGCCTTGTATGCTGGATCAGTTGCATAAAGGCGAATGGGCATTCCAGCTTTGGTACCCGCGCGCTTCCAAACGCCAATGATGCTGTCTTTATAGGTGACCAATCGGAATGTATTGGGGTTGGATCCTACCTCAGATAGCATCAAGGTGTCACCTGTCTTGGTGCCAGAAAATTTGACCTCTTGGGTTTGATGCTTATTGATATAATTTCCCGTTACTGCGTTTTCCCTGGAAATCACCAGATCCATCCAGATGAATTGGTTTGGATGTAAATAGCCCTCAAAAGACTGTGCGGATGACGCAGTGACAAATAATAAAAGCAAGATCAATGGTGAAAAGCACTTTTTCATGTTTGGATTTTTTTTGCAAAGGTACAACTCCAAAGCACCTAAGTCAATTAGTGCCAGGCAACCATAAGCGATTACCTATTTCAATTTGAAAAACCTGTAACTGCGAATGGTTTCACCACTAGACACTCGAAGCACATAAGCACCAGTAGGCAGTTCTTGAACATTCACCTTTTCATCAACAATTGGTGAGACCATGGCAACGCGACCATCTAAAAACTGTATGGTTACCTCTTCCCCATTTACACCAACAATATTCAGTTCATCCGTTACCGGGTTGGGAAAAATGGACACGGAAGATGACCATTCAGGTAGTCCGGTGTTGAATACGGAAACCCATGCCGTAGCCGTATCGGATGAGAAGCAATTGCTGGTTTGCAATACCACCTGATATGTTCCGGGGGTAGCATAAACATGTGTTGGGTTCACTTGCGTGGATATGTAACCGTCGCCGAAATCCCAATTATGATAATCAGCAAAATTGGAGTTGTTTTGGAAGGTGGTCGACAAGCCATTGTTGAAGAAAGTAAAAGCTGAAGTGGCATCATAAGCATCCATGAACCAGTTTGAAAGGGAATCGAAAGCCACAGCAGTAGCTGCCTGCCGAATTTGCGATGCAACCAATGGGTCCAAGCCTGCATCCGTTGCAATCAAACCGGGACTTTTGCGGAAGAAGACGGTATAAAATGCACACGCTGCAGCATAGGAGCCCGCCAGACTTGGATGGCTTTCATCGGTTTGGTACAGTTCAATGCCTGGGTATGTGTTGCGTATATGTCGCCAAATGGCCCCTACGGGTGAAACCATTGCGTCATTGTCTTGAGCCATTTGCATATACCGTAGGCGAAGCAAACTATCCATACCAGCATAAGTACATACCGGAGGCCACACAGCACAATTGGAGGCGTCGCCGTTTTTACGTCCCCATGTCATGTAAAAAACAGTTTGTACACAAGGGTTGAGTGCATGAGCTATCGAATCCAGTGCCCTTGCGTAAGGAAACACACTTGATTGCACCTGACTGAGAGGAAAGGATGGTCGTTGGCTTTGTTCTTGTAAAACCACATGATCCCAATCGCCCGCACTGATCAACGAAAATGAGGTTGCATCGGCACTATGGCCTTGCAGCGTATAGCCGCCTGGGGTATTGCTAGAGAAAACAACGGTGTCGCCAGCGGATAATGCCACATCGGCAACAAGCTGCGGTAGGTTGTTGTAAGCGGTATAGCTGTTGCCCAGGAAAAGCACCTTCTTTTTTGTTTGTGAGAAAACGCTTTGAGGGACGAGCAATAGGGATATTAAAAAAGCTGAAAGGAAAATGCACTGATTGCTAGTGGGGGTTTTCATGATGTGACCAAATTACGAAAAACTATGGTTAGCTGATTAAATCACCTTAAATAAGAGGGAGGAACCGATTTAGCTGATTGCATTTATCAATGAGGCTTTTCGTACGGCCTAAATCTGCGTTAATCCTTTTGATCCGTTACATCCGTGTTCCAACTTAAACCAAAGAGGACGCATTCCAATTTCATACTAAACTTAAACGTTTAACTGACTTGGAAAATTTGCAACTCGAATTTTTCAAATTTATTTTCGCCTTGGGGCGGGGACGGTAGTCCCCCGGTGCTTAATACCCAACATGGAAGATATGAGTCGCTTCTTTAAAGAAAACGAAAAATCAACCCGGATCTTACGGTCCCCTATCGGCATACATTTTTCCTAACTCAACCATTCTTATAAAAACTATTATAGAAAACAGCAGTTATCGTTACATTTTTTCGATCTGCATTTGATAAATTATAACGTTTTACTACCTTTACGAATATACGCTACAAAATAGAGCCAATCCACCCGAAATGGGATATTAGGCGATAGAAAGTAGCGCGTATAAACAAGTTAGGCGTAATTAATTTTTCGCTTTCTATAATTGAATAAATTGGAATATAGGGGGAATAAAATATTTATGAAGGCTTTATATGTTGTATTTATTTTAGTCATATCTTCTGCCCAGGTTTATTCGCAGGTGACTTTTCAAAAATTATATGGAGATACAAATATCTCTGTTAGCGCGTATGCAGCTGCACAAACATTTGATGGAGGATATATTGCGG
>JBEAXM010000012.1:0-6801 GCA_041159805.1 Bacteroidota bacterium | reverse complement strand
GCCAGATACCTTTCGGCATCAATGGCGGCCATACATCCCGTACCGGCAGCCGTCACGGCCTGGCGATACACGTGGTCCTGGGCATCGCCGGACGCGAACACACCTGGTATGTTGGTTCGGGTGGTACCCGGAACGGTTTTGATGTAGCCCGTTTCATCCATATCCAACCATCCTTTGAAAATGGAGGTGTTGGGTTGATGCCCGATGGCCACAAAAAAACCCGTCACTTCCAATGTGCGCTCTTCATTGGTTTGATTATTAAAAACGAGTGCACCGCTGACGCCATTGTCTCCCAGAATCTCCTTGGTTTCGGTGTTATAAAGCACTTCGATGTTGGGAGTGGAATTTACACGATGCTGCATGGCTTTGGAGGCACGCATCTCACCCTTCCTCACAATCATATATACCTTGCGGCACAGTTTGGCTAAATAGGTGGCCTCTTCAGCTGCGGTATCACCCGCACCTACTATGGCAACATCCTGTCCGCGGAAGAAAAAGCCGTCACAAACAGCACATGCGGAAACACCGAAACCATTAAGTCGGGATTCAGATTCCAACCCTAACCATTTGGCGGAAGCACCGGTGGCAATAATCACTGTATCGGCGGTGATGGTAGTCTTCTCTTCGACCACCACTTTGTGCACTGGTCCTGTGAAATCCACGGACGTGACATAACCATAACGTATCTCGGTACCGAAACGCTCGGCTTGAGCCTTGAAGTCTTCCATCATTTTTGGTCCGTGAGTGCCTTGCGGGTATCCAGGATAGTTCTCTACCTCGGTAGTGATGGTTAATTGTCCACCCGGCTGAAGTCCTTGGATAATAACGGGCTTAAGATCTGCGCGCGCGGCATAGATGGCAGCAGTGTATCCGGCAGGACCGGAACCGATGATAAGGCACTTGAGGTGTTCAGGCGTTTCAGACATAATGGCTTGCTTTGGAACGACAAAAATAAGCAACGCATCCGAGTGTGTGGGCTAAAGCCCTATCTCATTGAGCGTAAATGGTGTCAGGAGCAAAGGAGTACCCCTCCCAAATACCCAAACCGCCTGTTATGTTGCCTCGAAGTGGTGCGGGTGAGCCGAATGGGTTACCAACTGAACTTACCTGCGACTCGGCCGAGCGCCAAAACGTGTAAGAGTCCCGTGTGATGGACGCGAATCGTACTACTATGGTGTCGCCCTGCTTGAACAGTCCCTCTTCCTCATTATTGTCATCAGGGGCGGTTGAATTTGGAGTGGAACCTCGCGTGGCTGCAAAATCAAAAGATAATCCATTGTAAAACCGGTCATCCGACACAGAACCCAACGGCGCGATGAAGTCCGCATCCTTACCCAAACGTTTGGCAAACCATCGATAGCAGTTGCCGGATTCAGGAGGGTCGGTTATCCGAGCCCAGGCCCATCCCAATGAATCGTTTTCGGGTATTCGCTTGAACCAAACACTATCCAAAACAATGGGCGCTGGAATAGTGGTGGTTGACGATAACTCCCTCCCATCCTGAAGTCGGATTTTTAATGTGTAAGTCTTTCCAACCTCTCCAATCAAATTCAGGGAGGTGTACAAGTAGCCGTTGCTGGTGAAGGGCGCAATCAAGGTATCCGTCACCGTACCGTCCGAGACAATCACCTGTGCATCGCGAATCGTGTATTGCAAAAGTGAGAGACTGTCGAGTGGAGCGAAAAAGGGAGCTGTACGAGAAATGAAAACATAAGGAGGCAATCCGGGTGTTACATATCCCTCCACAACAATTTGTTCTTCAGGTTCGGGCAAGTCCACCGTAATGTCTTTTTCGCAGCCGAAAAACAGCAAGGCGGACGAGCACAACAAAATTGATAGGGCTTTAAAAGTGAGGTTCATAATTATATACGCAATCAGAATTTAAAGTTATAGGTGACCGATGGGATGATTGGGAAAAGTGACACTTGCTTAGCTTGCAATTTGAACTGTCCACTCGTTTCGTCGATGAAATCATCAAAGTAAATGAAGTAAGGGTTGTATCTGTTGTAGACGTTGAAAATGGAAAAGTTCCAACTGGCTTCCCAGTTTTTCCGTTTTCTAAGCTGCAGTGTGGCGGAGATATCCAACCGATGATAAGCTGGCTGACGATAACTATTGCGAGGGCCATAGTCGGAGTATACCTGAGGGAAGGAACCATTGCCGGTAACCAGTTGCCCCACATCAATGGGCCCATTGAGGAACAATCGGCTTTGTGGCAATGTAAGAGCGTTGCCCGTTGCGTACACCCAAACCGCACCGAATGTCCACTTTTCGTTAAGCTCATACGTCAGCGCAATGGACAAATCGTGGCGACGATCGTATTTTGCAGGAAAAACTTCGCCTTTGTTCAAATCGGGAAACTGACGTTCGGTCCATGCCAAGGTATATCCAACCCAACCGTTGTATCGACCTCTTGTCTTCTTGACGAAAAACTCGGCACCGTATGACCACCCCTTGCCAAAAACGAAGTTGTTATCCTGGTTATTCTTGACATCATCATCTGGTTGAGCACCCTCGCGATACTCTATTTGGTTGCGCATGTTTTTGTAATACACTTCAACAGATGTTTCCCAGAGATTCTCTTTAAAGTTTTGAAAATATCCCACGGCATACTGCTCACCTATCTGTGGCTTTACCCTGGAGGATGATGGAACCCACACATCGGTGGGTAGTGAAGCTGATGACAGCGACGCCACGTGCACATATTGATAGTTTTTGGTGTAGGATGCCTTCAACGAGGAGTTGAGGCCCGTGATATAGCGGAGGTTGATGCGTGGCTCCAAATGATTGTAAACCTGCACACTCTCCCCGCTTCCATATTTCACTGTATCGATGGTTTCATAATCCGCATTTTGGATATATCTGGTGAATGGGCCCACTTGATTGAAATAAGTGAGCCGCAGCCCCAACCCCATTGCAAGCCTATCGGATATCTCCCAGTCATCCTGCGCGTAAACGGCGCCTTCATGCGACAATAACACCACCTTCTCACCCAGGTCGAACTGAGTGTCGCCAGAGCGTGCCTCGACCGTGCTAGGGGTGAATTGGTGGTAGGTGTATTGCGCGCCGAACTTTATTTGGTGTTTCAAAGATGGGAACCAGCTGAAATCCGTTTTCAAACTCATGTCACGTATCCCGCTATACAATTTGAACTCCAAGGTTTCCTGGCCGGCACCAAAGGAGAATTGGTAGTCGGAGAAAATGAACGAGGTGTTGAGAAACAGCTTGTCATTGAATAGGTGGTTCCATCGTAACGAAGCGGTGGCGTTGCCCCAGGGAACGTTGGCTGTGAATCCTGTTGACTTGCTTTTGAACCTGAAAGCATCACGTCCGAAATAGCCGCTGATGAAAATTCGATCCCTGTCCGATATCTTGTAATTGACTTTTGCGTTCAAGTCATAGAAATAATAGCTGTTTCCGAATGCAGCATCACCCTCCTGTATGAATGGCTCTCGCAAAAACAGGTCTACAAATGTTCGACGGCCAGAAATGATGAAGGATGATTTGTCTTTCACTATGGGCCCTTCCAATGTGAGCCTTGAGGCGATGAATCCCATGCCTCCCTCGCCATGGAATTCGCGGTTGTTACCCTCCTTCATGGAGATATCAAGTACAGAGGCCAACCTTCCACCATACTTGGCAGGCATTCCTCCCTTGGTGAGCGAAACACTCTTGATGGCATCGGCATTGAAAACCGAGAAGAAACCGAAGAGGTGGGAGGCATTGTATACGGTGGCTTCGTCCAGCAACACCAGGTTTTGATCAGGACCGCCTCCTCTGACATAGTAACCGCTATTACCCTCGCCCGCCGATTGAACGCCGGGCAACAGCTGAATGGATTTCAACACATCCACCTCTCCCATGAAGGATGGCAAGGTCTTTATGGTCTGAATCGGAAGTTCAGTGACTCCCAGGTCCAATGATTGCACATTCCTGTCAGAGCGTTCGCCCTTAATCTCAACCTCCACCACCTCGATAGCTGAAGGCTGCAGATCAATGTTGATTCGCAAATCCTGATCCAGCTTGATGGGTTTCTGGTATTCCTTGTAACCAATGAATGTGGAAGCCAATGAGTAGTCGCCCTGGTCTATGGTGATTGAATAAAAGCCATAAGGATTGGTGGCCCCACCCTTTTGGAGCTCCTTTATGAAAACAGTGGCACCTATCAGGTATTCGCCGGTACTGGCATCACGAACATAACCGCTTACCGTGTAGCGCGTGCTTTGCGCACTCACAGATGTAACCATGAATGCAAGGCAACACCAAATGAGATTGAATAAATGAAATTTGAATACTCGACTCATGATTCCGTATAGTTCGGATATAAGGAACAAATGGAAATGAAAAAAGTCCCCTTGCGAGGGACTTTTTTTTCTTCCAGTCGGGGTGACTGGATTCGAACCAGCGACCACCAGCACCCCATGCTGATACGCTACCGGACTGCGCTACACCCCGAATAAAGAGGTGCAAATTTAAGGATTTATTCGCGTTGGTGAAAGAATGTAATTCAGACTACACAACCTTTTGCTATTCAGCTTTTTGATTGTGGGGTGAACGGGACTTAAGAACCCAATAAAGACCTTTCACATCGTTCTTCCATTCAGGCAGGAGAAACACCAAAACACTTTCCTCAAGGGCATCCAGTATCAAAAACACCATTGTCACATAAAAAAACAGATCGCTGAAGCTGAACATCATGGTGTATATCAGAAAGCAACCGATGACCAATGCTCCCACTTTAGCCGAGTAGGTGTGAAAACTGCTGGGGCGTCCATATCGCCACAGGCAAAGCAGCAGTTGAATGAGGTGCAACGACAATACAGTAACCAGCAGTTCCCAATGCGCAAGGAAATGCATTTTTTCAAAGACCCATGATCCCGCCAGTCCGGTTAATATGGTGAGTGTATCGCCATAGGAATCCAATACACTGCCTAATCGCGTCTCCTTTTTAAGTCGACGGGCCAGCTGTCCATCCACCAGGTCGGTAGTGAATGCCAAGGTCAGTATCCAGGCGAACCATTCCCTTTCACCCTTCCAAATCAGCCACCACATGATGGGAGCGCAAATGATGCGCACCAACGTGATGATGTTTGGCAGGTTCAGCATCGTTCCATCAAGATTGCTTTTGTAGTGCTTCCTGCTCCAGCTTGGCTTTTATCCGCATCTGCTTGCGCTTATGCATGCGCAGGTTCAGCATCTCTACTCCCAAGGAGAAGGCCATTGAGAAATAAACATACCCCTTGGGTACATGTATGTGGAATGCATCAACGATCAGAATCAAGGCAATCATCATCAAAAACGCCAAAGCCAGCATTTTGATGGTGGGGTTGGCATTGACGAAGTCGGAGACATGCTTGGCAAATGCCAGCATGATGACCATGGCTATGATGACGGCCAAAACCATCACCAGCAAGTTGTCAACCAAACCGACTGCTGTAAGGATGGAGTCGAATGAAAACACCAGGTCAATGATTACGATTTGGGTGATGGCCGCGTTAAGCGTGATTTTACGTAAGGAGGGGTCTTCAAGGTCATGAGCACCTTCAATCTTGTTACGTATCTCGATAGTGGATTTATACATCAGGAAAATACCGCCAGCCAATAGTATGAGGTCACGACCCGAGCAGCTCCAAAGCGCAAGTGATTCCATGCCTGGTGGGAGCTCCAATACAATCCAAGGGGCACCAGACAGTACGTGAAACAAGGCATCCTTCATGCCAATGACCCAGGTGATACTGAATAAAAGGATGACGCGAAGGATCAAGGCAACTGCCAAACCGATGTTTCGGGCTCGCTTTTGCTGATCAGCCGGCAGCTTGCCAGCGATGATGGAAATGAATACGATGTTGTCGATACCGAGAACAATCTCCAATACCGCCAAGGTAAGCAAGCTCACCAAAGACGCAGCGGTGAACAGTGTTTCGAAATCTTGTGCTAGATGCATGTCAAAGTGTTATTATATGTTTACTGGTGTTGATTTTCTTTAGGAAGGAAATTGGAAAGCCATGATTCATGAATGGGCACCATCCATTTGTGTTCAAGCAAATCCAAACTATGAATAAGGTTATTAAACAACATTGCATCAGGCTTAACAACCCCCTGCTCAAGTTGTGAAGCCAATTGATGCGCCTTGAATAGCACAACGGTTCCATCGGGATTCATACAGGCAGCTGTCAATCGGTCAAAGAAATCAACTCCAAATAACTTGCCGGCCTCCTTCATGAAATGTACACTCTTATCGATGCTGCAGCCACTGGCTTGGTTGTGATCCTCGTCAACAGCGATAATGACAAACAAGCCATGTCTTATCTCCGCACTCCCCTTGAGTCCCGCCTGATGTGCGGTCCATGAGGATATGAAATCCCCGAGCGCACCCAACAACTGTTCCTGTTCGGAGGCCGAAAGGATGCGGGAGCTTTGGTAAATCCAAACCCGAGATGTTGTTGGAAGCGTGTGGAATGGTACGAACATGTTATAGGTCGTTTGCCTGGGCAATCAGCTCTGCGATATCCGCGACACGCACCGACTGCTCTTTTTCAAAATGTTTGACACCGTCGGTCATCATGGTCATGCAAAACGGGCATCCCACTGCAATGATATCAGGCTGGTGTGCCAGCGCCTCCTCGGTTCTTTCAATGTTTATATCCTTATTTCCTGCTTCGGGCTCCTTGAACATCTGTGCACCGCCGGCGCCACAACAAAGGCCATTGGCACGGCTTCGCTTCATTTCGGTAAGTGCAACATCCAACTTGGTTATCACATCTCGCGGCGCCTCGTACACGTCGTTAGCACGACCAAGGT
>JBEAXM010000265.1:0-2819 GCA_041159805.1 Bacteroidota bacterium | reverse complement strand
CACCGCGATCCTCATTATAGGAAGTGCCATCAAAAGAGGACTTCCATTTGAAAACGGGGGTTTGGGCTGTTGAAAATTGAATTAGGAGGAGGGAAAGACAAAGGATGCAGGATGTGCGCATGTTTGATTATTTTAATCAAACAAATGTAGTCAATTTCACAAAGTGAACTTTAAGATCAAAGCAGAGCTTCGATGGCTTTCACCACTTGCTCATCGTTGATTTCAGTACGAGGGTCGAAGAATGTTACCAGACGCCCCTCACGATCTATCAGGTATTTCTGGAAATTCCATTTGACACCCGAATCCATGACACCATTCAGTTCCTTGGATGTCAAAAAACGATACAGGGGATCCATGTCACTTCCCTTCACCGATATCTTCGAAAAAACAGGAAACGTGACCCCGTAGTTCTTTTCGCAAAAAGATTTGATTTCAGAATCTGTACCTGGTTCCTGTCCCATGAAGTTGTTGGCAGGAAATCCAAGCACAACCACGCCTTTGTCCTTGTACGATTCGTAAAACGCTTGCAGCTCCTTGTACTGAGGAGTCAAGCCGCATTTGCTTGCAACGTTTACAATGATCACAACCTTTCCTTTGTAGGAAGAGAGGGATACAGGGCTTCCGTTGATGTCATTCAACGTGAATTGATAAATGGTCTTTTCCATGTTCTGTGACTTGTTTTGCTGATACGATTCCATACGTCCCTCCTTGGGACCGAAGAAGAGACTGAAAAATCCAAACATAACCGAGATGAATGCTAACATGAGAACAATGATTAGTATCGTTTTTGCTTTTTTAAGAAAAGGCATACGGAGTTAACAAAGCTGACAAGGGATTTGTTCAACCCCCTGCCCTGTTTACTCAAGCCCTTATGCTTCCGCGCTGATGCCGTGGCAGCTCTTGAACTTCTTACCCGATCCACAAGGACAAGGGTCATTCCGTCCAACCTTGGGCTCTGCTCTAACGGGCGCTTGTGGCCGAGGTGCCTGCTGGGGTTGAGGCCTTCCCCCCGGCTGTAGCTGGGGCTGCGGCAGGTGCCTCATCATGGGAGGTTTTCAGTTTGGAGTGGTCTGCACGTTGAGGGGCTCGCGCCTCTTTAACGGATCCCGAATCCTGGGCGGCAATGAATCCTTTGTAAAGGAAAGCCAAAACATCCCGGTTCACCGACTCAACCATCTTCTTAAACAATTCGAAAGACTCGAACTTGTATATCAGCAAGGGGTCTTTCTGTTCATATACAGCGTTCTGAACGGAGGTTTTCAATTCATCCATCTCACGCAAGTGCTCCTTCCAGGCATCATCAATCAAAGCCAATGAAACCGTACGCTCGAACCCGGAAACAATCTCCAAGCAATTGGTTTCATATGCTTTTTGAAGTCCAACCACCACTTGTATCTGGCGCATTCCGTCGGCAAAGGGCACAACAATGTTCTCTATGGCATGTCCTTGGTTTTCATAAAGCGGCTTGATAACCGGGAACGCTTTCTCAGCAATCATCTTTCGCTTGAACTCGTAGTTGGATGTGGCCGCTTGATAAATTTTATCTGCGAGGTCTTCGGTTTTGATCTTCAAAAACTCCTGTTCACTCACGGGCGACTCCATGGAGAACAAGCGAATCAACTCCATCTTGAATTCCTCGAAGTCACGGTTTTCACCAAACGCATTGGCAATCGACTCGGAGGTGTCGTATCGCATGGTGTCCAGGTCGAGTGACAAGCGCTCGCCAAACAACGCGTGACGTCGTTTTTTGTAGATGACCTCACGCTGTGAGTTCATCACATCGTCGTATTCCAACAAACGCTTGCGGATACCGAAGTTGTTCTCCTCCACTTTCTTTTGTGCACGCTCGATGGAGCGGCTAATCATGCTGTGCTGGATGACTTCACCCTCCTCGTGCCCCATGCGGTCCATCAAACGGGCGATACGATCCGAACCGAACAAACGCATCAGATTGTCTTCAAGGGAAACAAAGAACTGCGATGAACCTGGATCGCCCTGACGACCGGAACGGCCTCGCAACTGCCTATCCACACGACGCGATTCGTGTCGTTCGGTACCGATGATTGCCAAACCGCCCGCCTCTTTGACACCAGGACCAAGCTTGATGTCGGTTCCACGACCGGCCATGTTGGTGGCAATGGTAACCGTGCCCGCCTGACCCGCCTCTGCAACAATCTCCGCTTCTCGCTGATGCAATTTCGCATTCAAAACATTATGCTTGATTTGACGCAGTTTCAACATCCTGCTCAAAAGCTCCGATATTTCAACGGAGGTGGTTCCCACCAGTACGGGTCGACCGGCTTTGGTCAGTGAAGCGATTTCCTCGATGACTGCATTGTACTTTTCGCGATTGGTCTTGTAAACAAGGTCTTCACGATCGTCACGAACAATCTTGCGATGGGTCGGGATGACTACCACATCGAGCTTGTATATCTGCCAGAATTCCCCTGCCTCCGTTTCAGCGGTACCGGTCATGCCCGCGAGCTTGTGGTACATCCTGAAGTAGTTCTGCAGCGTAACAGTGGCATATGTTTGTGTGGCGGCCTCGATCTTCACATTCTCCTTGGCTTCGATGGCTTGATGCAGTCCGTCGGAGTAACGCCTTCCCTCCAGCACACGACCTGTTTGCTCATCAACAATCTTGACCTTGCCGTTATCGATGATGTACTCAACATCCTTCTCGTACAAGGTATAGGCCCTCAATAATTGGTTGATGGTATGGATGCGTTCCGACTTCATTGCGAATTCACGCATCAACACATCCTTTCGCTCAGCACGCTCTTTGTCGGAGGTGGATGTGCGCTCAATCTCAGCAATGA
>JBEAXM010000260.1:0-11195 GCA_041159805.1 Bacteroidota bacterium | reverse complement strand
CCGTGGATGGCATCGGGCCTGATCAATTGAACATCCAGTCACTTGTGGATCGCATTTCGAAAGGTGGGGTGAAGGAGGTTATCATGGCATTGAGCACCACCATGGAAGGCGACACTACGGTTTTTTACATATTCAAAAAACTGCAAAACCAAGAAGTTGCGGTAACCACTATCGCACGTGGGGTTGCCATAGGAGGTGAAATTGAATATGCAGATGAGGTTACACTTGGAAGATCCATACTCAATCGAACACCATACGACAACGCCTTTATCCGTTGATGAGGTAATTGAAAACGCATGAAGCTTTCGGTAATCATTGTAAGTTATAACGTCCGGCATTTTCTGGAACAATGTTTGACTTCGGTACAGCATGCGTTGCAAGGATTGGAGGGAGAGGTTTATGTTGTTGATAACGACTCTACCGACGGCTCGGTTCAGATGGTTGCTGCTCGCTTTCCAAAGGTGCATCTGATAGCGAATAAGGACAATGTTGGTTTTTCGAAGGCAAACAACCAAGCCATTGTCCAATCAAAGGGTGAATACATTTTGTTGTTGAATCCCGACACGGTTGTTGAGGAGGACACGTTCCGGAAATGCGTGGCATTCATGGATAGCCATCCTGATGCTGGTGGTTTAGGTGTGAAGATGATAGACGGGAAGGGTAATTTCCTTCCTGAGTCGAAAAGGGGAATGCCTAGTCCGTCTGTGGCTTTTTGGAAGATTTCCGGACTTTCTGGCTTGTTTCCAAAATCGAGGACATTCGGAAAGTATCATCTAGGGTTCCTCTCCGAGGATGAAACGCACGAAGTTGAGATCCTGGCCGGGGCTTTCATGATGATGAGGAAATCGGTTATTGAAAAAGTCGGAATGTTGGATGAATCCTTTTTCATGTATGGTGAGGATATAGACCTTTCTTACCGGATACTTCAGGGTGGATACAAGAATTACTATTATCCAGGTACTCGCATCATTCACTATAAGGGTGAGAGTACAAAAAAAAGCAGTGTCAACTATGTCTTGGTCTTTTACAAGGCCATGGTGATTTTTGCTGAAAAGCATTTCTCCAAAAGTCATGCACGCATTTTCTCTTTCTTGATCAACTTGGCCGTTTACCTAAGGGCTGGCTTGGCCATCATCAGTAGACTGATCAAATCCACGGCTTTGCCTTTGATGGATGGAGGATTGCTACTGCTAGGAATGTATATCCTGAAGCTGTATTGGGAGAATGTTGTGAAGGGATTGGATTATCCTTCCGTATTCATGTGGCTGGTTGTTCCAGTGTATGTCATGGTGTGGTTGTTTTCCATCTATGCCTCTGGAGGATATGATCGTCCATTACGAATTTCAAAGGCGGTCAGGGGTGTATTCTCTGGCTCCATTTTCATATTGGTTGTTTACTCCTTGTTGAGCGAAGAATATCGTTTTTCCCGTGCCATGATTGTCTTGGGAACTGTTTGGGCAACCGTTTCAATCACTTCGCTTCGGTTTTTGCTTGATTTTTTAAAGATCAACGGATTCAGACTGCAGAAATCCGAGCGGAAAAACATGGTGGTTGTTGCAGGGCCCGATGAGGGTAAAAGAGTTCTGGCCATCCTTCAATCATCGGGTACTCAATTTAACTTCATTGGATTTGTTTCCGTTTCCAAGTCTGATAATGAGCTCTACGACGGGCATTTACTCGGAGAAGTTGATGGTTTGGAAGATGTTGTTTCCATGTATGATGTGAAGGAGATCATTTTCTGCGCCAAGGATTTATCTTCAAACGAGATCATCAGTCGAATGCTACAACTCAGTGGATTGGATTTGGAGTACAAGATTGCACCTCCTGAAAGTCTGTTTATCATCGGAAGTAATTCAATAAACGACCAGGGGGATTTGTATCTGATGGATGTGGATACCATCACATCGCCATCGAACCGAAGGAAGAAGAGGATGCTTGATTTGGGAGTCTCTTTCATTTCTTTGGTGCTCCTTCCGTTTTTGGTTTTTCTGGTTTTGCAGCCACTAGGGTTCTTCATGAACATATTGGATGTGATATTCGGTAAGAAATCATGGGTCGGACTTTCCATTGCGAGTGATCGTGATTCGAGAAGCAAAATTCGCTCCGGTGTACTCAGTCCATCGGATATGATTTTTGGAAACGATATTGAAACATCTAAACGACTTGATGCCTTATACGCTCGCGACTATTCCATCAAGAAGGACCTAAGGATTCTTTTTAAGGGATTCAGATTCATGGGGAGACGTTAAGGTTTATAGGATTTTCGATAAACAGCTGTCATCAAACATGAACACGGCGGATCGTATCCTGATAGCGGAGTTTTTGGAATCGGAACACGATCGTTTCAACCGACCATCGTTCATAGAAGATGATCCCATCAGCATACCTCATCGATATTCAAGGAAGGAGGATCGTGAGATTGCAGGATTCCTTACGGCTGTCATTTCGTGGGGACAACGGGGTACCATTTTGAAAAATGCCACCACATTGATGATGTTGATGGAAGATGCTCCGCATGAATTCATCAGAGATTGTGGTAAAGTGGATTTGGCCCGGTTTGAAAAATTTGTACACAGAACCTTTAACGGAGTCGACTGCGTTTTCTTTGTACGTTGTTTGATGGATGTATATCGGATAAAGGGTGGGCTGCATTCATCATTCAAGTCAGCGTTAAATCATTCTGGCAATAATCTTGGCACGGCATTGCATCTGTTCCGAAAGGATTTTTTCGGCAATAGGTTGCCGGGAAGGTCGTCCAAGCATTTTTCCGATCCATTGTCAAACTCTGCGGCCAAACGGTTATGCATGTATTTGAGATGGATGGTGCGCAGGGATGATCGTGGCGTCGATTTTGGTATTTGGAATGATGTATCCCCCTCTGTTTTACATTGTCCATTGGATGTGCATTCAGGACGCGTAGCGCGCGAATTGGGTTTGCTAGGACGAAATCAAAATGATTGGACTGCGGTCATTGAATTGACCCGATCTTTGCAGGAATTTGATCCGAATGATCCTTGCCGTTTTGATTTCTCCCTCTTCGGAGGTGGAGTATCCGAAAGAAACAGTGTGAATTAATATCCTTTGTACGATGTTGAAATCGTATCGGAGATTTTGTTAAGTGACAGGATAGTCAGGAAAATCATGCATCCCGGAAATACGACCAGCCACCAGGCACTGAATTGTTCGCGTGCGCCTGATAACAATGAACCCCAAGTAACCGTTTCTACCGGAACTCCAACACCTAGAAAAGACAGGGCTGATTCGGTTATGATTGCGGATGACATGCAAGCTACTAAGGTTACGGCAATAATTGGGAAGGCATTCGGAAGGGCATGGCGTAATAGGATTCTCCATGGACTAGCCCCTGATGCTTTTGCAGACTTGATAAAATCAGAACTTTTAATCCGTAACATTTCCGCCCTTGTTATTCTTGCGATATCTGTCCAATAGGTTAATCCGATCAGTAGTATCAGATTTGCCATCGACGGACGTGAAACAGCTGCCAGGGCTATGATGATGATTAATTTTGGAAGGGAGTTGGTGATTTCAATAATTCGTGAAATCAGTGCGTCTGCAGGGAACCTGACTTTTTCCTTGAAAAAGGGAAGCAGGCTTATCAGCATACCTGGTATTGCCGAAATGACTACCACTATGAAAAATATCAGTACCGATGCGATCACTTGTAGTGCTGCGGTTGAGGTGGTTGATTGCAATCCCTCTGAAATCAGATATGTCCTTAAGTTGAATGCATAGAACAAAGCTGGAATCAACCCGATGGTCATGGTTATGGCTGTTCCACGTTTCATCCGAAGGCCTGAATTACCAAAGAAGCCTGCAATGGCTCCGAGCAGAACCCCGATGAAACCTGCAATGAGCATGCAGTAGATTCCTGCCGATAGGGAAACCCTGGTGCCATGAATCAGTCCTGCTAGTATATCCTCTCCCCGTTTACCTGTTCCTAGATGGTGGCGTTCCCAACCTATAAGCATTTTTCTTACGCCACGATCGTCTTTGAACTGGGTTTGACCTGGTGCCTTGTAGCCCGAGTTTTCTAAATCCGACGCTCCCGCCTCGTAAGGAATAAGTGGCATGAACACTTGTATGGTGTCGCACTCCATTTCCCGTAAGTCGGTGAATAATAGGTTCTGGTCATAATATGTTTCACCGCTCAATGCAGGAAACCAGCTGTTAGCCCCGACTTTCACATAAATGGGCTTGTCGTTTGCTATGAGAGAGGCGAGAAGCGATACAACAGCTAATAAAATCATAAACCATGTGGCCATGAGGTAGCTGAAATCGAGCTTGCGTTGATTCATTGATTTTTCACTCATGGCTCATCCTGTTTAATTTCACCCTTGGATCAAAAAAACCATAAAGCAGATCACATATGAGCGTGCCAGTCATGGTCAATAGCACCGATAGGGTGCAGATAGCTACGATCATGGGATAGTCCCTGGTGAAAACAGCTTGAATTGTTTCATATCCCATTCCAGGGATACCGAATATCGTTTCAATGATGACGGAACCTCCTATTGCCATTGGAAAAACTTCCGTTAATACGGTGACCGCAGGCAGTAGTGAGTTTCTGAAAGCGTGTTTGAAAGCGATTCGTGGCAGGGCAAGTCCTTTGGCTTTGGCTGTTCGAATATGGTCCTGCAACATGTTTTCGCGAACCGATGCACGGATGATTCTGGATGTGAAAGCCATGGTGGCATACATGTAGCATATGGTGGGAAGAACCAGGTATGGGGCTGCTGTTTGTAGCTTGGAAAAAAATCCTGCATCCTTTGGAAATCCTCCAGGAGGTGTGATTCCCGATGCTGGGAACCAATTCAAGATGTCTGGATTTGCGAATATGATGAGCAGGATGGTTCCCATCCAAAAGCTGGGAATACAATACAAAGCGAAAAGTTTGAAGTTAATGAAGCGGTCAAACCACGAACCAGGCCTTGCACCAGCCCAAACACCAAGAGGCACACTGATGGCAAAAGCCAATAGCACCGAGATGGTGGCAAGTAATGCGGACCATTTGAACTTAGGTAGGATGATATCAGTAATGGATTGTTTTGTGTTAAGCGAGATTCCAAAATCACCTCTAAGGATTCCCTGAGAGAAGCCATAGGGATCCCCTACCAGCCAACGGTGATAGCGATTGTCTTTGTAAAACAAGATTTTCGGAGTCCATGATTTCCAAAAACTTGTTTCAATTCTCCATTGTCTGAACAGTTTGTCACTCGTGATGAATTTTTGATTGAATAATGGATCGATGATCTTGAGCTTTCTTATCTCATCCATCATCTGTTGAATTTCCTGTTCACTTCCAGCAGTTTTCAATGAATTTATTCTTACAAGCGCTTGTTCCCTGACGTTTTCAGCCACTCTACCGGTATCGGCAGCAAGAATATCCCACATGCCGTTGAAAGAGGAATGCATCAATACGGAGTTTGTCCCGTTCCCGGAAATAAATGCAAGCTTGTTTACAGCAGTTCGCTCCTCTGGCGTTAAGTGAGAGGTTGTTGAATTTGATGGGGTGCTTAATGAAGTGAGTGAAATATAGAATAAAGGCAAATCCAATCCCAGACGCTCACGCCATTGTTTTCGGATTGCCACCTCCATACCTGGCTCCTCCAGGTCGGCTTCCGATTCTCCAGCCATC
The DNA here is from genome assembly GCA_041159805.1 of Bacteroidota bacterium. Classification (GTDB taxonomy): domain Bacteria; phylum Bacteroidota; class Bacteroidia; order AKYH767-A; family OLB10; genus JALRAP01. Next base: position 5,539 of record JBEAXM010000260.1, on the reverse strand, counting down.
ATCACATCCACTGGGTCACCTGGTGCGTTTACACTGATGACAAAAGCCAATAATGAAACGATGAAAACACCGGGAATAAACCAGAAAAGTCTTACGATGGTGTATTTAACCATATCTTGATGGTTCAATTAATTTACTGTGTTTGTGCGTAGAATCAGTTGGTTCAATTGAATCCCTGGTCTTTCAAAATACATTTCAGCATTGCCAAAGCGTTTATGTATGATGTTTCTTCTTGTTGAACAGAATAGGAAAATCATGGACTGTTCATCGTAAACCATGTTTTGAAAGCGGTGCGACAAAGGTATCCGTTTATTCAAATCAACAATGGATTTTATGGAATCAATCAATGCATCGCTCTGCTTGTTACCAAAACCGGAATAGTTTGAACCATTTGAATTCCACGATGCCGTATGCCAGATTTGTGTAAAATCCTCCGGAGCAGCCGATTGTCCCAAAGATGCTATGAACATGTCGAAGTCATGACTCCTTGCATTTGCAAACAGTGCGGTTACATCCAACGGCTGTAGCTCTGCTATGATTCCGTGTTTTGCAAATGCCTCCTTCAAAAGCACGGCATAGTCCTTCCATTCAGGTGAGTTGATATGGTAAGAAAGAACGAAACGGAACTCCGATTTTTTTCCATTGATTGATTTATCCAATACGCCGTTTGCATCAGAATCTTTCCAACCGCTTTGATTTAAAAGCTTCAATGCCTTTTCGGGATTTGTTGGAATCGCCTTAAGCGTGGTGTCGAACTCTTTTTTCAATATTGATACTGGACCAACCATACGCTTGTTTCGTCCCTGATTGACAACCTGGTTCATGGCATCATACGGAACCAACATTGATATGGCCTTCCTTACATTTTTATCAGAAAACAAAACGGGATGTTTGATGCCATCAGGCCGGGTGTTCATGGCAATGTACGAGTAACTGAAGGAGTCGGTGAACTTTGCGTGGTAGTTTTTAACGAAATTGGAGTCAGCAAGCAGCGATGTTAGTGTTGATGCGGAAACAGAATTGGATCCGTCATAGGTCATCTGCTTGAATTCCAACAACTGTGAATTAGGGTCCTTGTTTATACGGAAAATGATTTTGGAGGGATGCGCCTTTTCATAAGCCGACTTGGATTGATCCGACCAATGTTGCACCTTTTTCTCCAACACCAGCTCTTGTCCTGCAGACCATGATGTCACTTTGTAAGCACCTGCACCAGAAAGGAATTTAGGGTTTCTCGAATACTCTGCGGAATTGAAATTCTTACTCCATTCTATGAGCTTCGTGTTTTTAGTTGTGCTTGTTGATGTATCCGAAAGCTGATTGAAGGGTACTGAATACAGTACTTCATTTGGATCGAATATTGTTTTTTGCATGATTGGGAAGTCGGACCAAATAAGAATATTGTACAAGTATGGCGACTTCATAACCACACGAAATTTTTTCGGATTGGTTGTATCGGCTATAATCTCTTTTAGATTGCTCCAAAAGGATTTGGTTGCTGGGTTGTCAGTGTATGGATTGATATTTGCTTTGGCGGTGAAAACCACATCCTCTGAGGTGATCGGAGATCCATTATCCCAAAAAACATCGTTTCTCAATGTGCAGTTGTAAGAAACCCCGTCGTTTTCAAGTATCGGATATGATTCCAAAAGTGCTGGAGCAGGTTCCAAGGTTCGCATATCGGTTCTCACCAGGAACATCTGGGTGTATTGTAAAATTTCAGCCCGAGCACTGGTGGTTCCATTGGTAGGATGAAGCATGTCTGGCTCCGAGGGTAGGTGATAAACGACGGTGTTTGATTTGGACCAGTCGGGTAGGATAGGGCCATTTTCGGGCAAACGGATAAAATTCAAGGTGTCTGAAATGGACACAGTTTCGATATCCTGATTGGAAGGACCATTGCATGCAAAAATTAAAAAAACGAATGGGGTAGTCAGTATAGTCGTACGAAGCATGATAATGAGCACTTTAAAAACAAATGTATCAAAACACCACATCAAAAAGTTGGTCATCTTAATATGGTTTTCAACCATTGGTAGTTGGTATTTAGTCGTTAAAATCCATACCTTTGCACCCCTCAAGGTGAGGTGCCTGAGAGGCCGAAAGGAGCAGTTTGCTAAACTGTCGTACGTGGAAACATGTACCGAGGGTTCGAATCCCTCCCTCACCGCCAAGCTTCTCAGACAGCTAACCGGATGAATACTAATCCATAAGCTGAAGAAAGCTTGTTTGAGGAACACCATTCGGGGTGTAGCGTAGCCCGGTATCGCGCCTGCTTTGGGAGCAGGAGGTCGTCAGTTCGAATCTGGCCACCCCGACAATAATCAAGGAACCGATCAGCAGTGGTCGGTTTTTTTTCCTGTACCAATCCCGGGTTCCGTAGCTCAACTGGATAGAGCAACTGCCTTCTAAGCAGTAGGTTCCGCGTTCGAGCCGCGGCGGAATCACTTTTGGAACTGCTGTACATTATATAGCGTTCCGCGTTCGCCCCCGATAGCTATCGGGGGCGGCGGAATCACCATGTGTTAAAATTTTTGATGAATTTTTTGGATTGCGTTTGCCCGAGATAGTCATCAAAGAATCCCTTTTAAATAAAAAGTCGCTCATCCGATTTGCAAAGAGCGATTTGAAATTAATGCCAGTCACTTCATGCTTTTAACCTCATCTTTATTTTACAACCTTTTTGACTGTAATTTCGTCTTGAAACAAAATCGTCCTAGTATGTTACGGATTATAACTTTGTCTATGCTTTCGGTTCTTGGCTTTTTCTATTCTAGCCAAGCTCAACAATTCCTAAACGCATTCACCGATAAGTCACCGGCAGCGGTAATCCACCCTGGATACCGAGTGGCGACCGATGGATTGGGCAATGTGGTCAATGGTAGTACGTACTCAGGAACCTTACAGATTGGGGGGTCCTCATTTGCATCAAATGGAACCTTGGGTGCTTACATCGTCAAGCGCGATGCCAATGACTCCATACTTTGGGTACGATCACTGACCTGCGGGTCGGTGGTGGTGCTTGGTGGCATATATTGCGATAATGACAATAACATCTATGTAGCTGGTCTATTCGGGACCAACACCATACCAAGTTATTCAACCACATTAACGAGTTTTCCTTTCCCTCAAACCATCCCTTCGGGCTCAAGCTGTTTTGTTGTTAAATATGCCCCTGACGGTAGTGTGATTTGGTCTCGCAACATTCCAGTTGCTCCAGGAACCAATTTTGTCAACTCCGAATTGTTCCGCATCTCCGGTAACGGCACAGATCGCATCGCTATCACAGCACCATTCATCGGAATACCAGCAGTGACAGTGGCTGGAACAGCACTTGATACCACAACTTGCAACTTGTTCTGGGCTTTCGCGGATTCATCTGGCACTTGGACCCATGCCGCTCCATTGAGCTTACCCAATACTACGCATCTTGGCATGAGTTTATCCATGGCACCAAATGGATCTTGTTACCTGAGTGGCTCGGCAAACGGAAACCTGAATTTTGGGTTAGCAGGGTTGTTAAATACTTCCGGTAATCTGCGTGATTTTGTTGCCAAGGTCAACACAAATGGTACATATGATTGGTATCGTGCGCCCAGTGGAGCAAGTTCATGGTGGCGCACAGAGGTGATAGCTGATGACAATGGCGCCTACTTTGTTGGTAGTTTTAGCGGTAGCGCACTTTTCGGTTCGGTCACACTCACATCAAGCAACTACACAACCTATTTGGCTCGACTGACTTCTACGGGTGCATGGAGCTCTGTTTCCAAATATGGCGCGACTGAATCGAGGATGTATGCAGCATGTAGGAACTCAAATCGCATCTTTATTGCCGGATATACCAATTCAAATATCGGTGTAACTTCAAACACCTTCGGCACTTATCTGCTCGATTACACCGCTTCTTTGTCACCATCCGTACTACAATCATATGATATGAGCTATCTTATAGAATTGGATTTGTCGGGTCAAGTGGTGCAAGGCGCTACTTTCGCCAACAGTTTTGCCACTCAAAACGTGTGGGGGATGGCTGCATCCAATAATGATGTTTATTTGACAGGTCCAGTTACCGGATCGGCATATTTCGCATCGTTTTATATATCCGATCCACAGCTGAATACCTGCAACTATGTGGCCAAGTATGGCACCGATGCGAACCTGGTGAGGGGTTTCTGCTATTATGATTTCAATACAAATAACGTTTTCGATACAGGTGATGCCAATGCAGTCAACCTGGTTGCATTCCAAGGCGGTTCAGGCAATTTCAATGTTTGGGCCAATGGCTCTTATAATGTGGGTGTGAATGATGGGGTCAACTACATCATCAACATTCCTAATCCGCCAAATTATTATTCGGTTTTTCCATCTAGCCATTCTTCCTTTTTTCCCACAGGAACTATCAACCAAGTGGATTCGTTGAACGATTTTGCATTCCAACCCATGCCAAACCAAAACGACCTGGAGGTATCCTTAACCATGGGTGCCATGCGGCCAGGTTTCAATGGAACGGCAGTGTTGACTTTAAGGAATGTGGGTACCACTGTTAAGACAGGGGTTTTGAACCTGTTGCTTAATAGTGCAGTTATCACCATCGACTCCATCACGCCCATTACCGGTACATCATTTAACGGCAATACGGCAGCTTTTAATTACAGTTTAAATCCTATTCAACAATCAACTTGGTGGGTTCGATACAAACTGGACTCCACTGCGGTTTTAGGTACATGGATTCAATCAATTGCGACAGCCGCTGATCCTTCCGACTTAACCCCAAGCAACAACGTTGATACGGTTTTGACTCAAGTGACCGGATCTTATGACCCCAACAATAAGTTGGTGTCGCCTGACGGCAATTGGAATATTGCCTCTGTTTCATCCGGACTCGATTTGGAATACACCATCAACTTTCAGAATACCGGCACCGACACGGCTTTTACGGTAGTAATTACCGATAGCATCAGTCCGCTTCTGGACCTTTCAACCATGCAAATCCTTTCATCCAGTCACGCAATGGTGGTGAACATGTCGGACCGCAAGGTGTATTTTCGATTCTATAATATCAACCTTCCCGACAGCAATGTCAATGAGCCATTGAGCCATGGGAATGTTCGCTATAAAATTCGCCCTATTGTCAATTGCATGGTGGGTGATGAGGTGTTTAATACGGCTTATATATATTTTGATTTCAATCAGCCCATCATCACAAATACTACTCAGAATAATGTGGTCTTGAGTTCCGGTATCGATGAATTGACTAAGCCAAGCTTCCAGTTGTTCCCGAACCCCATCAAAGATGGCTGGTTGAACATTCAGTCAACTTCGCCGATTCAACAAATCTGGATTCATGATGTCAGCGGTCGCTTGATACATCAGTTTGTTGGAAGCCGTGAAGAACTCGTGCGTATTGACACACGAAACTGGGATGCGGGTGTTTATCTGATCAAAATACAAACCTCCAAGGGATTATTGGTTGAAAGGTTGGTGCGTTGACACTTTTTTATTGAACAACCAGTTTTTTTATCGCAATCGCCCCCGATTT
>JBEAXM010000172.1:0-3669 GCA_041159805.1 Bacteroidota bacterium | reverse complement strand
CTTCAGATGCTCTATGCCAATACCCTCTCGGGCATTAATCATCAAAACCGGGATGGATAATTCCTGGGAGATCCTGCTGGCATCCAGTTTTTCACCTCGACCATCCAGCATATCGGTCATGTTCAGTAACATTATGCAAGGCCTTCCCAAGTCTGCTATCTGGGAAGCGAAAAACATGCTTCGCTTGATGTTGGTTGCATCGGTTACGACCAAGGTCAGGTCAGGGAAAGACGGGTCTGTCTCATCGCACAGCACCGCTGTAGTGATCCATTCCTCCGGAGTTTTAGGATACAATGAATAGGTTCCTGGAAGGTCAACGATCTGGAACCTCTTACCTTCGAAAAATAAATCACCGCTTTTTTTCTCAACAGTGACCCCTGGGAAATTGGCTATCTTCTGATTGAGACCGGTTAACCGGTTAAAAAGCGTTGATTTCCCAGCATTGGGGTTCCCAGCTAAGGCAACTTTGATAATCTGCTCTTCCACAACCATTAATTATATTGTTGATTATCAATCTATTTTTTTGACAATAATGTGATCGGCCTCGGTTCGGCGAATTCCAATTAGCGAATCCGAAATACGTATGGCGATTGGGTCACCTGCGGGCGCGAAACGCTCCAATACAGCTGTTTCTCCGGGAACCACACCCATCTCCAACATTTTAAGTTCAACCAATTCATCTGTAAATGATTCGATTCTAGCTACTTGTCCCAACACCAAAGAAGACAACGGACCGACTCCTGATACCATAAAAGAATAGCGTTTGGTTAAGTGAAAATTGAAACAGACAAAGGCGAAATTAGTTGAGAAGCCCCAACAAAAAGTTTTAAAACCTAAATCGTCTGCAAATGTTTTTTACCATCATTCCCAAATGAAGGACAGTTGCAACCCTTTCCACCCTTTTTCACGCTGCAGGCACTAACAGCTGTTAGAAAAAACACAAAAAAAACAAGGTTTCGAATTTTCATTGGACCTATTAGCCTTTAAGGAAACATCAAATGAATAGTGGTTTAGCTCGACTGAAGTCCAAATATAATTACTTTTGAGAGCACAACATCATGAAAATTTTAGAAGAACTGGGAAGGTATTGGCTCTTCATGGCCTCCATTTTCAGGAAGCCGGAGAAGTACTCCGTATACCGTCGAAGAGTACTGGATGAGATAGAGTCCATCGGGGTCACCTCATTGGGCATCGTCACTCTCATCTCCGTTTTCATGGGTGCAGTCATAACCATTCAAACGGTTTACAATCTGGTAAACCCCTTGGTACCCATCTATGTGGTTGGCGTTGTGGTCAGGGACTCGATGATCATCGAATTCTCCCCCACCATCATCATGTTGGTCATCGCAGGAAAGGTCGGCTCAAGTATTGCCTCCGAGATTGGCACCATGCGGGTAACCGAGCAGATTGATGCACTTGAAATAATGGGCATCAATGCATCCGGCTACCTGGTGATGCCCAAGCTTATCGCCGCAATTTTCATTACCCCTTTTCTGGTTATGATCAGCATGTTTGTGGGAATAGCAGGCGGTTGGATAGCCGGAGAGTTGTCGGGTGTTATACCATCCACGGAATTCATACGTGGAATACAGTACCAGTTCATTCCTTTCAATGTGACTTTTGCAATGATCAAAACCGTGGTTTTCGCTTACATCATCACATCCATATCCACATTTCAGGGTTTTTACACTGAGGGTGGTGCCTTGGAGGTGGGTAAAGCGAGCACAAGGGCGGTGGTTCATTCAAGTGTTTTGATCCTCATTTTCGATTACATCCTCACGCAACTGATCCTGGCATGATTGAGGTTAAAAACATATCCAAGGGCTTTGCAGGAAGGCAAGTGCTTTTCGATGTCTCCCACCGTTTTGAGAAGGGGAAAGTGAATTTGATAATCGGTGGCTCCGGGTCGGGAAAAACGGTTTTGATGAAGTGCCTTGTGGGGTTGTTCGAAGTAGACAATGGAGCCATCGAATATGATGGTAGGGACTTTTCGGCACTCGACTTCGATGGACGGAAGCCCATCCGCAGGGAGATCGGCATGCTGTTCCAAGGCGGTGCGCTCTTCGACAGCATGACAGTTCTTCAAAATGTGATGTTCCCGCTGACCATATTGTCAGACATGGGTCTCGAGGAGCGAACAGAGCGCGCCAACTTCTGCTTGCAGCGGGTGAACCTGCCGTCATCCAACCACCTGTACCCGTCGGAAATCAGTGGGGGCATGAAAAAACGGGTAGCCATTGCAAGGGCCATTGCCATGAACCCCAAGTACCTGTATTGTGATGAGCCGAACTCGGGCCTCGACCCTAAAACGTCCATCGTTATCGACGAACTCATCATGGAACTCACGGAAGAGTACCAAACCACCACTGTCATCAATACCCACGATATGAATTCGGTGATGACCATGGGGGAAAACATCCTGTTCATCCACAAAGGGAAAAAATGGTGGAGCGGCGATTACTCACAAATTCTTGAATCGGGCAACCCCGAGCTGGAGGATTTCATTTTCGCGGGTAAGATCATGCAGCACTTAAGGAAAAAATAACACGGGTGGGTGTTGGTGCCAATTCAATCAATATTCCTATTTTTAACAATTGAAATCCCCATAGGGACACATTTAGAATGTCTGGAGAACCAACGCTACATCAATTGCTGATCAAAACCCTGGAGGCGTCCACCCTTTTCAGAAGGGTTACCCCTGAAATGGTCAGTGAGTTGGCTTCCAGGATGGAGATTGACACATTTGAACCGGGTCAAACCATCATCAACAAGGACGATGAAGGAGTCACCATGTATTTCATCATTTCAGGTGAAGTGAAAATCCACGATCGCGAGCATCTGTTGGCCAATCTCACCAAAGGTGAGTTTTTCGGCGAAATGTCAATCCTGGACCGCGAACCCCGTTCAATGTCCGTAACCGCGATTACGACCACCGTCACAGGAAGCATTCTTCGAAACGACCTGTTCGATGTCATCAACATGTTCCCGGGAATGACCGTGGAGCTTATTGGATTCCTGAGCCGGCGACTTAGGAAATTGAATCGGTTCATGGTGGAGCAGCTCAAAAACCGCGAGAAGGAACTTGAGCAGCAGGTTGAGGAACGAACAGCGGAACTGACAAGAAAAAACGCGGAACTGGAAGAGGCAATCAGACGCATCAAGCAATCGCAGCAGCAGCTGATCATGCAGGAAAAGCTTGCTTCGCTGGGAAGCTTGACCGCCGGGGTAGCTCACGAACTCCACAATCCACTGAACTTCGTAAACAACTTTGCCGAGATCTGTCTTGAAATGACGGAGGACCTGAACGAGCAGCAGGCCACGGATCCGAAAGCAGGAATGCCGGAAATGAAAAAAAACCTGGAGAAGATCCTTTTCCATGGCCAGCGCGCAGAGTCCATCATCCGATCCATGATCATGCACAGCAACACCGGCAAAGGGAAGAGTGTCGAGACGGACCTCAATGAGTTGTGCGAGCAATCCATGAGCATGGTGAGCTACTCGTTCGCTAACAACTCACCTGGATGTCCTGTGCGCACTGAAAAGGAGTTGGACCCTGAAACAACCATTGCCGTAGTCATCAAGCGTGATATCTCCAAGGTGATCATCAACATCCTGAACAACGCCTTTTACGAGGTTAACAAACGTTGGCGCAACACCGGAATTGAGTTC
>JBEAXM010000124.1:0-4814 GCA_041159805.1 Bacteroidota bacterium | reverse complement strand
CCTATGGAGCCATCCCCAACGACGGCATCGATGATGCTCCAGCATTGCAAGCTGCATTTTCCAATCTTGGACCTAATGGCGCCATCATCCAATTACCGAACGGCACCATCAATTTCAGTAGCTCCATCAACATGCCGTCTAATTGCATCTTGCGTGGATACGGTGCCGATTCCACATTGTTGTCCTTTAACCTCAATAACCAAGTGGCCAATTGTGTCAACTTCTGGGGCAGTGCTACCGGTACTTGGTTTCCCCTTCAAGGCGACCTCTCGCGGGACAGCATTGCGATTCGCGTCTCGGGTAATTTTTCCAATGTGCTCATTCCTGGCAAACGCATCGAGATCCGCCAACAAAACGGTTCATGGGATACCAATCCCGCTACCTGGGCCAATGGATCTGTCGGACACATCACCACCATCGATTCTGTGAAGGGCGATACCATCTTTATGCGTGAGCCGTTAAGGATCTCTCTCGATACTTTATTGAGTCCGGAAGTGCGCATCATCAATTGCGTTGAAAACAGCGGACTGGAGTGTGTTAAAATCATTCGAACCGATAGCACTGCGGCCAGTGTCAACTTTGCGATCTATACCTATTTCGCCTACAATTGCAGAATCCGTGGAGTGGAAAGCTTTAAGAGCATCGGTGCGCACTTTCTGGCCGAAATCAGTTCGCACATCGAAGTATCGGGCTGTTATTTCCACGAGGCCTATGGTTACACCGGTAGCAACACCCGCGGCTATGGCGCCGTTGTTGGGGTGCATTCCACTTTGTGTAAAATAGAAAACAACATTTTCCGGAAACTCCGCCACTCCATGATGGTCAAGCAAGGGGCCAATGGGAATGTGTTCGCTTACAACTATTCCATCGAACCCAACCGCAGCGAGTTTCCTTCCAACTATGGCGCCGATATCTGTGTGCATGGCCATTATCCATTCGCCAATCTGTTTGAAGGAAACATTTGCCAAAACATAATCATTGATCAAGCATGGGGCCCCAACGGCCCCAATAACGCCTATTTTAGAAATCGTGCCGAGCTGTATGGATTCATCATCAGTAGCGGTACTGTTCAAAGCGACAAACAAACCATAGTAGGAAATGACATCACTTCCACCGCATTCTTCCAAGGACAGTATACGTTGAATGGCATCGGCCACTTCCAAATGGCCAATAGGGTGCAAGGAAATGTAACACCTGCCGGAACGAATCAACTGTCTGAGTCATCACTGTTTTTAAACTCGCCACCCGTGTACTGGGGAAATCTTCCTTGGCCTGGCATCGGAATCCCATTCACATCGGCATCACAATCCATTCCGGCAGCCATCCGCTACAATACTACAGGTTCAAAAACCATTTGTGGTGATCCTGATACGCTCTTTTCATCAGTCCAGGACCCCATTCCCGCATCAGTACCGATTGCCTATTTCGCCGCAGATGGATTATATGTGGATCAACATGAGTCCCAATTGAATGTTCAGATCTCCTTATATGATTTGAGCGGACGATGTGTTTTTAAACAAGACGACCTCTCCAGCATTCGTTTTCCAATTTACATGGATATCCCATCCGGTGTATATGTGATGCGCTACAGCGCCGATGGCAAAACGATGCGGCGCAAGTTGGTTAAGTTGGATGATTAACTAAACTCTTTGAAATATTAACCTTGAGTTAACTCAAAATCAATCTCCCCTTAAAAGTACAGGTCTATTTTCGTAACCTGTATGGAGTACCGCAATAACATCATTCTGGTGGTTGACGAGCGTTCAGATCCAAGGGATCTGATGATGCAAACCGCTATGGAGTCGAACCTTTCAGGAACCATGGTCATCGATAAGGCGGCCTATGTGGTGTATCTGGGAGGCGACAAGATTGCTTTTCCAAAGAAGGAGTTTGAATTGCTGCTTTTTTTAGCAACCAATCCACGCAAAGTGTTTAAACGAGAGGAGATCCTTGCCTCAATCTGGGGTCCAAGCTTCCGGCCGAAGGATTCACGCTCTTTGGACGTGCACATCCGTATGGTCAGGAAAAAATTGAACGATGAGTTCATCTCCACTGTACGGGGAGTTGGCTATCGTTTGGAGAAATAGTTATTTTAAGGATCAGTATCGAACCGATCTCTTGATGCGCAGATACACCGCGATTGAGTTCAAGAGGAAGGTGATGCACAACAGGATGATGATGCCTGCCGATGCGTTAATCAGGAATTCCTCTTGTGGTCTTGAAACCCAATTGAAGATCTGTATGGGCAGCACGGTGAATTCCGAAGTTGGTGATTCAGGAATGAAAGGAACATAAGCCAAAGCTCCCACAACGATCAATGGAGCAGCTTCACCAATGGCTCGTGATAGGGCTATGATGATGCCGGTGATTATTCCGGACCCCGCAGCTGGCACCACCGTGTTTTTAACTGTTTGCCATTTGCTGGCTCCCAATGCGAAGGAGGCCTCTCGCAACGATTTAGGAACGGCCTTGATGGCTTCACGGGTAGCCACAATGATGATGGGAAGGATCAGCAAGGCAAGGGTCATGCTGCCAGCCAGGATGCTTCCTCCCATACCGAAAATACGACCAAAGATTTCAAGCCCCAGCAATCCATATATCACCGAAGGCACACCGGCAAGATTGGTGATGTTCAACTCGATGATGCGGCTTAGCCGTGATTTTTTCGAGAACTCCTCCAGATAAATGGCGGCACCGATACCGATAGGGATGGCAACAAGCGCAGTCATGACAATGATCCAAAGCGTACCAGCCAAAGCTGAAAGGATACCCGCACGCGAAGCGATACGGGAAGGGTAGGAGGTAATGAAGTCCCAATCGATTCGGCCCAAACCGTCTTTCAATATCCCTGATATGAATATCGCCAGCATGACCAATCCGAAGAATGTGCAAAAGAGTCCGAAGTATTTGAATAATCGGTCTTTGATCCTGGAATTTTTGACGTAACGATCAGACATACTTCTTCTCCAGTTTTTTATTCATGTAATAACTCAGGTTATTCAGTAGGAAGGTGAACACAAACAAGGTGATGCCTGCAGCGAAAATGGTACGGTATTCCAATGAGTTGTGTGCGACATCACCCAAACTTACCTTTACGATATAAGTGGTGATGGTTTCGATGGGAACCAATGGGTTGGCTGTTAAGCGCGGTTGCTGTCCGGCTGCTATGGCAACAATCATGGTTTCTCCGATTGCACGGGATATGGCAAGGATTGCGGAAACAATGATTCCGGATGATGCTGAAGGCAGGATTACTTTGATAGCTGTTTGCAATCGGTTGGCGCCAAGCGCTAACGACCCCTCGCGTATGTATCGAGGCACGGCCGAAATGGCATCATCGCTCAGCGATGAAACATATGGAATGATCATGATCCCCATCACAAATCCTGCAGACAGGGAGTTGAAGCCCGACATCTCCGGAAAGATGATTTGGAAGAATGGTGTTACTACAGTCAGCGCGAAAAAACCATACACCACCGTTGGTACGGATGCCAATATTTCAAGAATGGGCTTGATGATGGTTTTAAATCTTTTTGAAGCATACTCGTTCAAATAGATGGCAATGGTAAGTCCCGTGGGCAATGCAACGGCAATGGCAATGAAGGAGGTGAGTAAGGTTCCTGATAGGAGCGGTAGTATGCCGAAATGCTTGTCGGCAAACAAGGGAGTCCATTGGGTGTCGGTGAGGAAATCAACTATGCTCACTTCACTGAAAAAGGCATACGCCTCTGTCAGTAACACATAAAGGATACCTACGGTGGTCAGTATGGTAAGCACCGCACATGCACCTAACAGGTATTCAATGATTTTCTCCTTAGCCCTTTTATTCATCATCTAAAAATGAAAAGTGATCCGCGAAAGTCGCGGATCACCAAAACCAATAACAAGTTTAAATAGAATGCATTGTTTATTTTGCGGTGTGCTCTTTCATGAACGCTTCAAATTTATCCATTTCCGCTTTGTATTCGGCTTCGGTCATAGGAATAAATCCTACGTCGGCCGAAAGAGTTCCGGCATTCTTCAAATAGAATCGGATGAACTCTGCCACTTCGGGGCGTTGCACTGCAGTTGAATTAACATAAATGTACAACGGGCGGGATAGGGGGGCATACGATTTGTTTTTAACGGTTTCCAAAGTTGGCTTTATGGGACCAGCACCGTTCTCGGCCTTACCATCGTCTATACCAATCGCTTTAAGCTTTGCAGCATTCTCCTCATAGTAGGCATACCCGAAAAAGGCCAATCCGTTTTTGTCTGTTGAAACACCTTTTACCAAAACATTGTCGTCTTCACTTGCTGTGAAATCGCCACGGCTGCTGTGACTTTTACCTACAACGGCTTCTGTGAAGTAATCGTAAGTGCCCGATTCGGTTCCTGCACCATAAAGGCGGAACTCTTCGTTTGGCCATCCGGCACGAACCTGACTCCATTTGGTGATTTTGCCTTGTGCCTCTGGAGCCCACATCATTTTAAGCTCCTCAACGGTCATATCATTAACGAAGTTGTTTTCAGGATTCACCACCACGGTCAGTCCGTCGTAAGCGACCTTCAGTTCCAAATAACCGATTTTGGAGGCTGTTGCTGCATCTGATTCCTCCTGCTTGATGGAGCGACTTGCATCGTTAATGTCGATTTCACCCCGGGTGAATTTCTTGAATCCACCACCAGTGCCAGATAAACCAACGGTAACCTTGACATTGGGTTGAACGGCACGAAACTCCTCCGCAACCGCTTCTGTGATTGGATAAACGGTTGAAGATCCATCTATTTTCACTTCACCTGAAAGCGTTTTAGTTCCTTCGGTGTTTTCTTTA
>JBEAXM010000096.1:0-9123 GCA_041159805.1 Bacteroidota bacterium | reverse complement strand
CCAACACCGAAAAAAACATCAGGGAGATATACAGGGTGTTCCAGGAAGCAAAGAGCTACGCCTCCGTGCCTACACATCCAGAAAAGAATGTCCACCTAGAGGCGATGCGAGGGGTTTTCGATAAATCGAAAAAGCTATATATACACTGCGGTGGAGCCAAGGAAATCATATCTGCTGCTGCATTTTGCAAGGAATTCGGATTGGAAATGGTTTTGGTTGGGGGCTACGAAGCCCACCTGGTAACAAGTTTACTGAAAGAAAGGAGCATACCTGTAGTGGTAACAGAAACACATCGACTACCATCAACAAGTGACGAGGCAATTGACATGCCATTCTCGCTACCATACATTTTACATCGTGAAAAAATACCTTTTGCATTGTCAGTGCCGGAATTTTGGCAAGTTCGCAACCTGTCCTACCAAGCCGGATCAGCCGTTGCTTATGGATTGCCCTATGAGGAAGCCATTCGCTCAATAACCTTAAGCCCAGCGGAAATCCTGGGCATAGGCAAACAAACAGGGTCGATTGAGTTAGGCAAGGATGCAACCATCATCATAACGAGTGGAGATGTACTGGAGATGCGAACCAGCATGGTTTTGTCTGCCTTTATTCAAGGACGGCAGATAGACCTGGATAATATCCAATACCAACTTGACCGGAAATACCGTGAAAAATACGGTTTAAACGCTGATTGATTCCTATTGATATTATTCAAGGGCCTGTATTAAACCTCACATCAACAGACTCCAGCATACGATGGATCTAAAAAAAACTTTTATGCGGTTTTCAGTCATGCTGATTGCAGCATTGATAACAAACCTGAACTTGATACATGATTGCCGTTCTCAAAGCAACGGACTTGAAAACCGTTCTTCAGCCCCAACTGTTTCAGCGAGCCAGGCATTGGAAAAGTCTGTGAGGGACTTGGAAACCAGCAGGGCCATTGCATCAAGGAATTTATTCATAGTCGTCTCGGTATCAATCATCATCATATCCTTGCTGATTTATAACAAATACCTTCAAGAAAAAAGAATCAGACAAGAGGCGGACCATGCCTACAAAGAGCTATCAGAGACACATGATAGATTGCTGTCAGCACAAGAACAATTGGTGCATACCCAAAAAATGGCTTCCATGGGTCAATTGACAGCCGGCATTGCCCACGAAATTCAAAACCCATTGAACTTCGTCAACAACTTCTCCGAGTTGTCGCTTGAGCTGCTTGATGAACTTGAAACCGCATCTGCCGACAAAAAGCAGGAGATTCTTGATGAAATAAGCACGAACCTTAAAAAAATAAACGAACATGGCAAAAGAGCAGACCGAATTGTAAAAGGGATGCTCATTCATTCCCGGAAAGGCCAGCCAGATAAACAACCAGGCGATTTGAACAGGATGATCGAAGAGCTAATTGAGCTATCATATCATGGGAACCGAAGCAGGGACCATGGGTTCAAAGCCGAAATCATAAAAAACCTCGACCCTGGCCTACCTAAAGTGAGTATGGTGATTCAGGAGATGAGCCGAGTGCTGATAAACCTATTCAACAACGCATTTTATGCCGTTGGTCAACGTGATAAATTCGAAGGCAAAAGCTTCAAAGCCATGGTAAGTGTTAAGACTTATACCGAGGGCGATAAGGTGATTGTGAAAATTAAGGACAACGGTCCAGGGATATCTGAAGATATTCTAAAAAAAATCTTTGATCCGTTTTTCACTACCAAACCTACCGGTGAAGGAACCGGACTCGGGTTGTCTCTTAGCCACGAAATTGTGGTCAAACACCATGGAGGGGAAATGAGTGTGGTCTCTGAACCAGGTTCTTTCACAGAATTCACCATTGCCCTGCCACTGATGGGCTAGAATTCAATAACATTTGATTATTTTTGATAAAAAGACCGATGGGAACCGTTACAGACCTGACTTTTATTAAATCATTTACGGGCGGCGACAATGCCAAGATTAAAAAATATGTGGGAATGTTTCTAAACATGGCTCCAGCAAGTTTGGAACAAATGGAAAAACAATTGGCGGAATCCGACTGGAACTCCATGAAAACCACATCCCACTCCATTAAGTCGCAGATGAAGTACATGGGAATGGCTAATGGAGCGGAAATCTGCCAAAACATCGAGAATATTTGCGCAGAAGCTTCTGGTACGGATGCCCTTCCTGAGCTACTTTCCAGATTGAAAACCATGGTCCAAATTGGGATTTCGGAACTGGAAGCCGAAATTTCATCACTTTGAAAATACCCCCCAAACGATTATAATTGCACTTTATAAACCTATAATTTGATCCTATGGCAGATTTGAGACAAGTCATTTTCATTGTGGATGACGATCCTGTGTTGGCTGAAATGCTGAAAGATCACTTGTCGAAAATGACAAGCTACAAGATCCAGATATTTGAAACCGGTGAGGACTGCCTCAAGCATATGGACCAAAAGCCGGGTATCGTATTTCTTGATTTTTACCTGAACAGTGTAAACAAGGATGCAATGGACGGTCTTGATGTGCTGCAGGAAATTAAAAAAATAGATCCGGAAGTCGATGTGGTTATGCTTTCCGGGCAGGATAAAATTGAAGTAGCAGTAAAGACAATGCAATACGGCGCCTTCGACTATATCGTAAAAGGAGAAAGCTCGTTTTACAGAGCTGAAAAAGCAGTGTTCAATATTTATCGTTTCAAAAAACTGCAAGGAAACGCAGACACCTACAAGAGACTCTCCATTTACCTGGCTATCGGATTCGGCTTATTGGCCGTATTAGTGATGTGGCTACAAATGTCAGGTAAGATAAAAGAGATGCCGGGTTGGTTATAATTTCCTTAAACGCTTCTTGAGCCAAGTATTTTCTCAACGTACTTACCCAAAATGTCAAACTCCAAGTTGACCTTGGAGCCAACCCTCATTGTATTAAAATTGGTGTGCTCGTAGGTATACGGGATGATTGCAACAGAAAAACTACTCACTCCGGAATCGACCACGGTTAAACTCACACCGTTCACACAAATCGACCCCTTTTCCACAGTGATTCTCCCAGGTCCAGGGTCATAGCCAAACTCGAAAACCCAGCTGCCATCAATCGCATCAATACGGTTGCAGATGGCAATTGAGTCGACGTGGCCTTGAACCAGATGGCCGTCTATCCTACCGTTCATAGGAAGGCAGCGCTCCACATTTACCAAGTCCCCTAGCTGCAATAAACCTAAGTTGGTTCTTGACAGCGTCTCTAGGATGGCCGTCACAAAATAAGTCCCATCTTTTATTTCTGTAACCGTAAGGCATACTCCGTTGTGGGCAACACTCTGGTCAATCTTTAATTCATCCACAAAACGACAAGATAGGCCTATCTCCAAGTTTTCGCCTTTTCGTACAATGCTTTTCACGACGGCCTGTGACTCTATGATTCCGGTAAACATCTGATTCGGATTATCTGATAAGTTGGATGAAGCCCTTGAGCTCCCTTTCTTTCACCCCCGACAAATAGCGCTCCTGAACGGTTCCGATGTAATAATAAACACCTTCCGGAAGGTCTTCACCTGAATTTTCTGTTTTACCATTCCACATCAGGTCTGGGTCAGCGGTTTCAAAAACACGCATGCCCCATCGGTTGAATACAATGAACTCCACCGCCTCAACATGTTGATAAGGAAAAGGGACAAATAAATCATTCAAACCATCATTTTCTGGCGTGAAGACATTTGGCAGCTCATATGAAGGGCAATATTCCAAGCAAATCTCCAAAGACGCCTGACTTGTGTTTCCCACACTGTCTGTTGCAGTGAACAGATAACATCCCGCAACCCCTGCTGTATCCAAGTTTGTCCAAGATGTGACGAATGGATCATTCAATGTTGCTAGAACCTGGTAGTCCGAAATCAAATCGGGGCGATAACTAACCGTATAGAAAGCGATATCATTATAGCATCCTAAAGAAGGAGGTGAAATTTGAAAGGTCGCCAAATCTTCGGGGCAATCATATTGGTTCAATAAAACAGACGGCGGACAAGGTGGAACATTGTCGATAGGTGAAGTGCAAGTTTCCTGCGAGAAATTAATGATGGGGTTTACATATCCACTAGTGGCGTAAGATCCTGTCGATCTTATCTTGTAGCAATAAGTCTGCCCGTTGACCAACAAGCTATCAGTATAGGACCGTGAAGTGGAGAATCCAATGGAGTCGAATGACACGCCATTGAAACGGTAGATAGTGTATAAGGCGTTGACCCAAGACACCTGCTCATCCCATGACAACAAAACCTTCTCATCGGATGGAGTTGCTGTCAAATACACAGACGAAGAGGGAATTGAGGAGCCTGCTTCAACAAGTGATCCGGCGGAGGTAAAAAGCAGATCAATTTTGTAGGTGTAAGGGAAGTCCCTTGTGTTAAATCCTGTATCTACGAAAAGGGTGTCATCCAAGCCACCATTGTTCAATCCTACTTGTTGAAAGATATTTGTTCCGATACCGGTAGAGCGCATGACCCGGTAAACATGTGGGGAGGGAAATTGTAAAGTATCCAGATCAGTTGGCTTGCTCCAAGCTATGTAAACCTGACCTGTAGTGGCATCGGTTCCGAGGATGCTGACATTCGTCAAAACCGGCAACTGCTTTTCGAGGACAGCGCAAACCTCTTGAGATGCATAACTCTCAGCACCATCTGGAAATTCCGCTACAACCATGTAGCAGTAATCGGTTCCGGGCGCAAGCCCTGCGCCACCGTTATTATCCAAGTAAGAAGTGTTTTGAACCGTGGCGATTCTGACATATCCGGTGTATGACGGAACACCTGTTTGACAATTGGATGGAACATATCCGTAAAAACCAGCGCGTCTATATACGCCATATGAGGATACCTGGGGACAAACAGAGGCACTCCACGAGATCGACATATTGTTTCCTGTTGGCGAAACCACAAGGTTTTGTGGAGCGGGTGCAACAACCGTGATACGCATCGACTCCAAATCAGCAAGATTGACAAAAGGATCGTTATCACTTGCCTTGAACACCATCTGCCATGGTTGCAATCGTACATGGGCACAATCGGTTTGCCAATCAAACTGGGATGAAACCGATCCGTTACCGATGATTGGTTGATTGAACTGGGCGGGCGAAACAGATACCTCCAAGGGACCTCCAGTGCCGGTCAGTGTGATGAGATCAGTCGGATCGGAATCCGATGCGGTAACAAGGAAACTCAGCAGATCACCTGCTGTGATGCACGTGTCACTTGGTATGGCGACAACCGGTGGCTCATTTACATTTGGGTTGTTACATACGATGGTCACCTGCATATCGCGCTCAACGAATCCTATCTGTATGCCATTCCGCCATTCCCTGATGAGAATGGCAATGTTGTATTCGCCACAAAGCACGGGGCTGACCCACTGCAAATCACCCGTTATGGAATCGAGCTCGAAAAAAGAGCTCGCTTGAGGATATGTATAGCCGCCGATGGATACCCCACCCGCACCTTTGCATGGTATCAAATGATATGATAAGCTGTCGCCATCGGGATCATATGCATTGGGATTATGTACGAACGGCTGCCCGATTACACCCGCGTCAATGGGTGGCTGTAACAATACCGGTGAATTGTTAAATCCGAGAAACGCGGAAATTATCAATTGCGATTCAACGTAAAACGGCACATTGATGGAGTTGGGTATGTTGATGACTCCGCCGTTACGGTTGGGGTCCTCGAAATACAAGGTGTACGTGGAGGGGCCGGGGTAAGTATGGGTTCCCACATATACGTTTCTCCTGATGTCGCTACCCGGACCACCAAACTGATCCTGAAATGAAGCCCGTGGAAGAATGGAGCTGGTGCCATCGCCCCAAAACAGTTCCAACTCGGGCCTGTCGGCGGGAGATGATGTCTTGGTGTACGTGATAATGGTGGCCTGGTAAACGAATTGGCTAAGTTGAACGTACGTGATTTCACCCGCCCTGTTGTGAGTAGCCGAAGCATCTTTGGATGCAATCAAGACCAAAAGAAGAAAGAATATGTATTTAAGGGTCCTCAAAGCGAATTGCCGAAGTATCAATAATCAATTACCTGCTCCTCCATTTGGGCCGGCATCACACGATGTTCATATTGCTGGTTTCTCAGCTTGGGCTCGAAGCCTGCTTCGCGTATTGCATCCTGGATGCCCTTACTGGTGAAGCGGTGCGGGGCGCCAGCAGCCGAAACAACATTCTCTTCAATCATGATGGATCCGAAATCATTGGCTCCTCCGTACAAGCAAACCTGCGCCACTTGTTTTCCAACCGTCAACCAAGACGCTTGTATATTATCGATATTGGGTAACATGATCCTGCTGATGGCAACCATGCGGACATACTCCTCGGCTGAAACGTGGTTTCTTATGCCTCTCACATTACGCAAAAGCGTTCCCTCGTCTTGGAAAGGCCATGGTATGAATGCGATGAATCCTTTAGCATGCGAGGGCTTCTCGGATTGAACCTGTCTGATTGAAACCAAGTGTTCAAAACGTTCTTCTATGGTTTCCACATGGCCGAACATCATGGTGGCCGAACTTGTAATATCCAGGCGGTGTGCTGCCCGCATCACATCCAACCACTCGCCGCCCGAGCATTTCCCTTTGGAGATCATCCTTCTTACCCGATCATTAAGGATTTCAGCCCCTGCTCCAGGTAATGAATCCAATCCCGCCGATTTTAGGGCAGTGAGGACTTGCTCGTGAGTCATGCCCTCCAGTTTCGATATGTGAGCTATTTCAGGAGGCCCCAATGCATGTAACTTGAGGTTGGGAAATTCCCTCTTCAATGATTTGAATAGATCAACATAGAACGCCAAGCCCAACTCGGGATGATGACCCCCCTGTAGTAACAATTGATCCCCGCCGAAACGAAAAGTCTCCTCAATCTTGATTCGATATTGTTCCATTGAGGTGGTATATGACTCGGCATGGCCGGGTATACGATAAAAGTTACAAAACTTACAATTGGCAATACAAACATTGGTAGTGTTTACATTCCTATCGATAATCCAAGTTACTGCCTTTTCGGGATTCCTTTGCATTCTCATCATGTGCGCAGTGCGCATCAACGAGGGTGTTGAACCATTGTAATACAACTGTTTGCCCTCTTCAGAAGATAAAAAAGCCCCTCCGAGTGCTTTTTCGAGTAAGTTGCTTACAATGGACGTCTCTTTCATGGAAATAACTATGCCAAAGATAACCAATTGGACCCCCTGAATGTTAGTATGTGCTGACTAATATGCTTTGATATCCGTCAGGGTTTGACTAATTTCAAGCCCTCAAAATCAACTTAATTGGATGAAAACCTCGTTCAAAAAATCAACCGCTCCGCTAAAAAGCGACCATTTGGTGCTACTAGCCTCCGACATTGATTCCATCGAAAGAAAACACCTCAGTAAAAATGAGTTGGATTATGTGAAAAAACAAGCCAAGAGCAAGGCGAGTTTGATTGTAGTCAACAAATACAGCAGGTTGGTGATTATTTCATTGGTTGCAACCAATGGCAAAAGCGAATTCAAAATATTGGAATCATTCCGTCGAGCCGGAGATGCGGTTTGTGCAACGCTAAACAAAGCGAAAGCACAATCGGTTAGCGTAATCTCCAAAGAAGGTTCAGATGAGATTTCCGCTTTCGCCGAAGGACTTGCATTGGGAAACTACCAGTTCCTCAAGTACAAATCCGATCCTGAGAAAAACAGTCTTCAAAAAGTATCTTTCATATCCGCTCATTTCAGCACCGCCGACTTGGAAAGAGTCACCGCAACATGCGAATCGGTTTACATGGCTCGCGATCTGGTCAACGAGCCTGTAATTTCATTGAATGCCACCGATTTGGCAAATGCCTTCAAATCGATGGGCAAACAAGCTGGATTCTCTGTAACTGTCTTCGACAAATCCCGAATCAAGGCCTTGAAAATGGGAGGATTGTTAGCCGTAAATATGGGCAGTCCCGACCCACCCACATTCACGTTGATGGAATGGAAACCATCGAAACCCGTTAACAAGAAACCAATCGTTCTGGTTGGAAAAGGTGTGGTTTACGATACTGGTGGACTTAGTCTAAAGCCCACCCCGGGCTCCATGGACTACATGAAATGTGACATGGCAGGTGGAGCTGCCGTAGGATGTGCCATGTATGGAATCGCCAAAAGCAAATTACCCGTTCATGTCATTGCATTGGTGCCAGCAACCGATAATCGCCCCGATGGAAACGCTTATACGCCAGGTGATGTAATCACAATGATGAGTGGCATGAAGGTGGAGGTGTTGAACACCGATGCCGAAGGAAGAATGATACTCGCAGATGCATTACATTTTGCAAAGCGATACAAACCCGAACTGGTTATGGAGTTCTCCACACTGACAGGTGCCGCGGCTGCAGCTATCGGACAATATGGAATAGTTGCGATGGGCGATTGTGATGATGCCACCAAGAAGCAACTTCACAAGAGTGGCGAAATGGTATATGAACGCCTTGCTGAAATGCCTTTTTGGGATGAATACGACGATTTGATAAAGTCTGATGTGGGTGACATCAAAAACATAGGTGGTCCTACTGCAGGAGCTATCACAGCAGGAAGATTCCTTAAAAAATTCACCGACTATCCCTATATGCACTTCGACATAGCCGGACCCGCTTTTGTGAAAGGTAACGACAGCTACAGGGGGAAAAATGGAACCGGAGTGGGCGTAAGACTGATCCTTGAATACATTCGGAAAAGAAGTCAACAATAGCCTTCATTAAAAAACAATTGATCAGTAGCGCAGCAAATGAGTGGAGTTCAGGATTCAGATGACAAAGTGGTGGTTGGCATAACCATCGGAGATCTCAATGGTGTTGGGCCGGAATTATTGGTGAGGATCTTTTCAGACCCCAGAATGACCCAGATATGCACTCCGGTGCTGTTCGGCTCATCCAAGGTTTTGTCATTCTATAAGAAAGCCCTCAACAACAGCGAATTCAATTTCACTACAATCAAATCTGCCGAGGAAATTCACGAGAAGCGCACAAACATGATCAACTGTTGGGATGAGGAAGTGAAAGTGGAGCCAGGACAGCCCTCCGCCACCGGCGGAAAATACGCTTTCGCAGCACTACAATCCGCTTGTAAGCA
>JBEAXM010000044.1:0-7331 GCA_041159805.1 Bacteroidota bacterium | reverse complement strand
GTGGTTTTGATCAATTTACCTTTGGTGTAGGTTTGTACGGAATCAACTCCGCCGTATTCGTTGGTGTACATCCAATTACCATTCATGAGCCCCTTCGAATAGGTTCCTTTGATGAATGGCTTGCCGCTGGGATGGTTGATAACCGATTCACCATCCAGTGACCCCGACTTGTAGCTGCGAACATTTTTGATTTTGCCATCCGCAAAATACGAGATGGAGGTGCCGCTTTTGACCCCTTCCAGGTAGTTCGTTTCCTCCGAAACAACACCGTTTGAAAAATAAACCAACCATTTGCCATGAGGTTTACCCAGCTTGTATGATTCTATGGATGAAACAGAGTCCGTTTGGTTATAAAACACCCATATGCTGTCTTTTGATTGCCCGATGTACTTTCCGGCAGCCTTGAGATTTCCATTAGGCCAATACATTTTCATTCGTGAAGTTTTACCATCAGTTGCATGCACCAAGTCGCTTTGCCGCTCACCCGTTTTGTAGTATGTGGTGGTTGTTCCTATGGCAACACCGTCCTTGAAATTTGCAACCGAAAAAAGCTGATCATTTTCATAATACCTTTTCCAAACCCCTTGCTTTTTGCCTTTTGAGTCAACTCTGTTGATAGTGTCTCCCTTGAAAACCTTGTAAGATTGGGCATGAACGGCTTCACAACCCAAAATGATAAGGAGGATGATGGGGATAATGCATCTGATTTTCATAGTTGCGAAATTAATCCTTAAGGAACGATTTCTTTGCCAAAACATTGCCAATCCTCAGATTGTGTAGAACACAAAATCATTCTTTAAAACTGCAACATTATGCCTGAAGCCGTCGTTGAATAGTTCAAATACAATTCAGATTCAATTCAAAGCATTTAACATAATTAAATGAAAATCAATTTCTTGACGCGACTGTTGCGGAATTTTTCGGGAAAAACCCATAGAACATTGGATAATTCTAAGATGAATACCCATCCTAATAGATAAAAAGTACATTTGTAATTGGATTTAACAAATATAGCCACTTAAATTAATGAAAATCAACAAAATCCTCGCACTAACGGCCGTGTTCGGTTGTTGCATGTTAACAGTACCAGCCTTGGCTCAAAGTGATGAAACCTCCACAGAGTCAACGGAATCCACCGAAAACTCTGAAAATGTCGGAAATGAGCGTGTTACCATTGACGGGGAGACAACCACAACCACAACCGAAGAAGAGTCATCTACTTCAACTGCTGCCGAGCCAGCAACCCGCGAGCGCATCCGAATTTATTCGGGTAAGCATGACGGAAACAACGTGATCTACGATCCGAAATAGTTGCAATTTTATTTCAAGCGAACTTTCAGCCGGGTTAACAGCCCGGCTTTCTTTTTTTTGATAGTTTTATGATCGTATTCATCTTGTGTAAAGAACTCTCAAAGCTTTTTAAAAATGAAACAAACATTTCTCGCATCCTTGCTGATACTGATACCTGCACTCTTGTTTGCGCAGCAGCGAAAAGACAAAGCGGTTTTCATGGATGTGGAAAACAAGTTTTATAAGGAGATTCAAAACAGCATTGACCAATACAACGCCGGTCCAGAAAAGAAGCAGCGCAAAGTACTGAAGACCGATTTCAGTACGTGGGACCTTCCGCGGTCGGTTTCGGAATTCACTTCGGTTTGGAGCGGTCAACCTGTTTCGCAGGGAGCCACCAACACATGCTGGAGCTTTTCCACTTCTTCATTTTATGAATCCGAGGTTCGCCGTTTAACTGGAATGGAAATAAAGCTTTCTGAGCAATATATCGTCTATTATGAAACCATTCACAAGGCCCGTGAATTTGTCAGGACACGCGGCGGGTCTCTTTTTGATGAGGGCTCAGAGACCAATGCAGTTGCCCGCATGGCAAGGTTGTATGGAATGGTTCCGTTGGAGTCTTACTCCGGCTTGAAACCGGGGCAACAGTTCCTGGATCATACCGCCATGTTCCAGGAGATGAAAAAGTATTTGGCTCATGTAAAGGAATCAAACGCATGGGACGAGGTGGCTGTAGAGTCGGCCATACGGTCCATGCTCGATTTTCATATGGGCCGTGTACCTGACCATGTGATGCATAAAGGCAAGAAAATATCCCCTATTCAGTACATGCGGGATGTGTTGCGGATCAATCCGGATGATTATGTCGACTTCATGTCGCTGATGGAGAAGCCCTATTGGCAACAAGCTGAATACGATGTTCCCGATAATTGGTGGAATTCGGATGTTTACTTCAATGTGCCTTTGGACGTGTTCATGAATGTCATCGACAAATCCGTAAGGAATGGTTACAGCATTGCCATTGGAGGCGATGTTTCCGAGACCGGCATCCTTGGTAATGTTGGCGCGGCGGTTGTTCCCAGCTACGACATCCCATCCGAATACATAGACGAGAGTGCCAGGCAAATGCGCTTTTCTAACGGATCAACCACCGACGACCATGCCGTGCATTTGGTGGGTTGGTCTGATCGGAAAGATGGAACCTGGTACTTGATCAAGGATTCCGGCAGTGGAGCCCACAACAACCCTTCTGCAAAAGGGTATTATTTTTACCATAGCGATTATGTGAAGTTGAAGATGATGTCGTTCACCATTCACAAAGACGCTGTACGCGATGTTTTGGCTAAATTCCCCTCATTGAAATAAACCCTTAATCAATCCGAAAATGAAAAAAATAAAAAACATCATTTCGTTATTTCTGCTGCTGGCTTGTTCTCATCTTTCCTCTCAAGCCTTGGCTCCAACGGGTTGTAAGCCCGTTTTAGATGGTGCGCCCGTCGATAATATCACTCTTGAGCAACTGACCCGTTGGTGCGATGGAACCCCGCTTGTGATCCAATGTGATGACGGTTTGAGGTACACCTTGATTTCTTTTCAAGTCAACTTTTTCACCATGAAGCCATTGATGAATCGTGAGTTCGGAATAGGAGAGGGAGGGATTCCGATCAAGGCAAGGGAAGCCGTTTCTGCTGGAAATGTTGGCGATGCCTTGGTGCTGAAAGAGGTTTCTGCAACCGGACCCAAAGGGGAAGCCGTCAGTTTTCAAGTGTTGTCATTCAAGATCAAATAGGTTTTGGTCACAGGCAAGGCTTTTTATGCCTTTCTTACCTCATTGAATCCAGCTCTTCGTCTGCCAAAGGGCTTTTCTTTTCTGAATCCTTATTCAGATGAAACAGTGCGCCTGTTACTCAAAAGTTTTTGCGATAAATTTTACAAAGGAAATCGTAAAAGGGTCTTGATTTTAGGTATCAACCCCGGCCGACTTGGAGCTGGGGTTACGGGCATACCATTTACCGACCCTGTCACATTACACGATTACTGCGGATTGCAAAACCCTTTTGAAAAGCGACCCGAGTTATCAAGCTCTTTCGTGTATCAGTTCATCAGTGCTTTTGGTGGTACTGAACACTTTTACCGGCATTTTTTGATCAGCTCGGTTTGTCCGTTGGGTTTTCTTTACAAGGATAAGAACGCGAATTACTACGATGATCCTAAACTGATGAAATCAGCCAGCGACTTCATGAATCGGTCCTTGATGGATCATTTGGATTTCAACATCGACACCCGAAACCTGATTGTTTTAGGTAAGCGAAACGCCGACGTTTTGCAAGGACTAGATGCATTCCAGGATTTACGATTTGGAAACGTACATGTTTTGGAGCATCCTCGGTTCATCATGCAATACCGTCGAAAGTCTGTTGACGGATATGTGGACAAATTCGTGGACACCCTGAAAAAATCAATTTCCTGACGTACATTTAGAGTAACAAATTAACTAAATTTGCGACAACTAACACCTAATAAATTCAAAATCAATTTATCATGATGAAAAAACTACTTTATTCAATTGTCGCTTTGTCCATCGCGGGCACTGCAACTGCACAGAATGACACGCTGGTGTATGAAAACTTCGATGTTGACAACACCGCAAACTATCTTCCAATCAACAGTGGAAACGACCAGACTTGGGTTAACCTCGACGCTGACGGAATTCCTGATTTCAATGGACGTCCACAAGAGTGGTTCTGGGCTGAAGGTGGCTTCGCAGACGTTGATTCCTCCGACGGATGTTTGTACAGCTCTTCTTGGCTGCAAGGTTTTGCTCCTGGCAACCGTAACTGGCTCATGACGCCTCCAATCACAATCGTTGATGCAAATGCACAATTGTCTTGGAAATCCGCTCCCCGTCAAACCCCTAGTTATGTTGATGGATACTCGGTTTTGATTTCAACAACCGACAACAACGAGTCAAGCTTTACCAACACAGCTTTCCAAGCTGCACAGTACTTGACAGGTCAAGGTCCAACTTACAGCGCTTACACATTCTCTGCCGGTTTTGTTCATGGTGAAGACGGAACTTACATCCAACCCGATCCAACCGCAACCGATGCGAACTTCGGTGAGCAGCGTCCATTCTCGGTTAGTCTTGCACAATACCAAGGACAAACCATCTACATCGCTTTCCTGCACGATGCTGACGATGACAACTTGATTTCATTGGATGACATCCTGGTAACAGGAACATTGGCGAGCATCAGCGAAAACGCTGCGGATGTTTCTTTGAGCGTTTATCCAAATCCAGCTGCTGAGAAGATCGAGTTGAGCTATATGCTTGAGAAAACCGGTCCTGTGTTTGCTGAGATCTTTGATGTGAAAGGTGCCAAGGTCATGGACGTAAGCCGTGGTTTCCAAATCGCCGGAAATCAAAAGTTGGCTATCAATGTTAATTCATTGGAGTCAGGTCTTTACAATGTGGTGTTGAATGCTGCTGGAAAGCAGGTTTCTGCGAAGTTTGTAAAGCAATAAAAGACATTTTTTAGTTCTAAACGGGTATCCATCAGGGTACCCGTTTTTTATTGGATGAAATCCAAAGCCCCTTGAAGCTCATTTTCGGTTTTCTTATTCCTCTGATTTCGGGCTAGTAGAATACCGTCTTTGTAAACTTTAATGGCATCTTCAAAATGGCCTAACTCCTCGAGCAATTTGCCGAAATGGTAGTAAGAGGGAAGGTAGTCGGAATGGGTCTCTATTAAAAACTGGAACTGACCATGGGCATCCTGGTTGCGACCTGATTTAATGTATTCCAGAGCCAAAGCATAATAGTTGAATGGGTCTGTTGGATCTTCCGCGATAAACTTTTCCAATAACTCAATCCTGTTTATTGACATAACAACTTGTTTCTAAAGCATTCTAGCAAAAAAAGGGTATAATTACTACCTTTGCAGCCCCGCAAAATTAAATTCAACCATGAAGATACTGGTTTGCATCAGCAATGTTCCGGATACTACGTCCAAAATCAACTTTTCGACTGACAACAAGGAATTTGTTTCAGCTGGATTGCAGTTCATCATCAATCCATATGACGAGATAGCATTAACGCGTGCTTTGGAGCTCACCGAGACCAGTGGTGGATCTGTCACGGTCATCAATGTAGGCGACTCATCCACTGAGCCAACTATCCGAAAGGCCTTGGCGATTGGCGCTACTGATGCAATCCGGGTTAACGCTCTTCCCAAGGATGCTTGGTTCGTTGCGTCCCAAATCGCTTCGGTAGCTAAAAACGGAGGGTATGATTTGGTTTTGACCGGCCGTGAGTCGATTGATTATAATGGAGCCCAGGTGGCAGCCATGGTAGGGGAGCTGTTGCAGATTCCGTCGGTTTCCATTTGCAAAGGTCTTCAGATCGATGGTGGCAATGCCACCATGGAAAGGGAAATCGAAGGGGGCAAGGAAGTGGTTCACTGCCCATTGCCATTGGTGATAAGCGCTACCGAAGGGATGGCTGAGCCGAGGATTCCAAACATGCGTGGAATCATGTCTGCCAGGACAAAGCCCTTGCAAGTTGTTGAGCCGGTTGAAGTAGCTAGTTATACCAACGTCCTCGGTTACGACAAGCCAGCTCCTCGTGGTCAGGTGCATTTGGTTGCCTCCGACCAAACCGATCAACTCGTCCAGTTGTTGAATACGGTAGCAAAAGTCATTTGATTCCCATCATCTAAAAAAAATCACCATGTCAGTATTGGTTTATTGCGAAAACGAGTCAGGTAACATCAGGAAATCCGCTACAGAGGCACTGTCATATGGCGCAGCCGTGGCTGAAATGCTCAACACAGAACTGATCGCATTGTCTATCGGAGATGTCAAGAGTGAGAAGTTGGCAGAGTTGGGAAAATTCGGAGCATCCAAGGTGCTTCATGTGTCCAATGAAAGGTTGAAATCGTTTGTGAACATGGCTTATGGCGCTGTAATCAGTGAAGCTGCGAAGGCATATGGTGCCAACGTGGTTATCATGTCGGCTACCTTTTCGGGCAAGGGTCTTGCGCCACGCGTTGCAGTCCGGCTTGGTGCTGGCTTGGTGGATGGTGCGGTTTCATTGCCCGACATCGGTAATGGATTCACTGTTCGTAAAAACGCTTTCTCCGGTAAGGCCTTCGCAGATGTTCAGATCACAAGTGAAAACAAGGTGATCACGGTTGTGCCTAACTCGTACAAGGTTGTGACCAAAGATGTGGTGGCGGATGTGATTGAATTTGCTCCACAGGTTAACGATGGCGTTTTTGCTGAAATGGTTAAGGAAATAATCAAGGCGTCTGACAAGGTGTCTTTGCCTGAGGCCGAGTTGGTTGTATCCGCAGGAAGGGGATTGAAAGGTCCTGAAAACTGGGGTATGGTAGAGGAGTTGGCGAACCTGTTGGGGGCGGCAACCGCTTGCAGCAAGCCGGTATCCGATGCGCACTGGAGACCTCATTCCGAGCACGTGGGTCAAACGGGTATTTCGGTCAGTCCAAACCTTTATATCGCAATCGGCATATCCGGTGCCATTCAACACTTAGCCGGGGTCAGCGCGTCCAAAACCATAGTGGTGATCAATAAAGATCCAGAGGCGCCGTTTTTCAAGGCTGCCGATTACGGTATAGTTGGGGATGCATTTGAAGTTGTTCCAAAGCTCATCGAGTCGATTAAGAAGTTTAAATCGGCAGCTGCTTGATTCTCAACAATAAAATTCGTATATTTAAGGTTGTCTATAGTTTAGGAAGGGTTACAACGAAATTTTAGATGGAAAAAATCCGGCTCGAGTTTTCTGCCTTGATGGCAAGTCAGTACCAGCATGGCGCGTACACCTTGGAGCTCATTGAAGCGGATGGAAAAAGGATGTTGAAAATAGCTATTGGAACCTTTGAGGCACAATCCATTGCTATTGAGTTAGAGCACATGACGCCCAACCGTCCATTGACTCACGACCTTTTCAAAAGCTTTGCGAGGGAATTCAACATCGAGCTCCTTGAGGTAGTCATTTATAAGCTGAAAGAGGGTGTTTT
>JBEAXM010000290.1:0-5941 GCA_041159805.1 Bacteroidota bacterium | reverse complement strand
TCCAGTAACCTATCCATACCAGATGAATCGGTAGGAGATTCAAAACAGGTCAAGTTATAAGCTGAACCTTTTCTGGAGATAGAATCGACAGCCAGTCGGGCACCTTCGTAAAAATGCAAGGCAGGTAATGACAATGGATGAATACCTGGACTTTCAGGATTGACAGGATCGATGCCCACATTTCGATTAACCTCAAATGACATCACCAAGGCGATCTTGGTCTCCCTAGGTGCTTCCGTACTTGTACTATCCTGACCAAAGCTTGCTTTTGTGCAAACTGAAAACAACCATAAAGTCAATACCCAAAAACGAATATTACAAATCATGAAACGGAAACCCGATAATAACCGTGCCAAACTGTTACCAGGATAACGCGAGGTCATGAATACCTTTTTTGATTCCATCATTAATCTTTTCTGAGATTATTCCCATTCGATTGTTGCAGGCGGCTTCGAACTGATGTCATAAACAACCCTATTGACACCCTTCACCTTGTTGATGATGTCATTTGATACCTTGCCCAGGAAATCATAAGGCAAATGACACCAATCAGCAGTCATTCCATCTGTTGAGGTAACAGCACGCAAGGCAACCACATTCTCATAGGTCCGTTCATCGCCCATGACCCCTACGGATTTAACCGGAAGCAACATGGAGCCCGCCTGCCAAACCTGATTGTATAAACCATGCTCCTTCAACCCTTCAATGAAAATATAATCAACATCCTGAATGATGCGAACTTTTTCAGAAGTGATGTCTCCAAGGATTCGAATGCCCAAACCAGGGCCTGGAAAAGGATGTCTATTCAACAGGTCGGGATGCATGCCCATTGCCGTACCTACCCTTCTAACCTCGTCCTTGAACAGCGACTTCAATGGCTCCACCACCTTCAAACTCATTTTTTCGGGTAACCCACCAACATTATGATGCGACTTAATGGTCGCGCTAGGGCCTTTGACCGAAACAGATTCAATAACATCGGGGTAAATCGTCCCTTGCGCCAACCATTTCACTCCCTTGATTTCATTTGCACATCGCTCAAATTCCTCTATGAAAACCCGACCAATGATTTTGCGCTTCCGCTCAGGGTCAGTTTCACCTGACAATTCCGAGTAAAACCTTTCGGAGGCATCGACCCCACGGATATTAAGTCCCATGTGTTGGTAAGCATCCAACACCTGACTGAATTCATTTTTACGCAGCAAACCATTATCTATGAAAATGCAGTGCAGGTTTTCACCAATGGCTTTGTTCAATAACATGGCCGCAACACCTGAATCCACTCCACCCGAAAGCCCAAGAATCACCTTATCACCTCCCAACTGGTTTCTTAAGGAGGAAACCGTCTCTTCAATGAAGGAGGATGGAGTCCAATCCCCTTTGCAACCACAAACATCATAAAGAAAATTGGACAGCATGACTGTGCCCTCAACAGAGTGCACAACTTCCGGATGAAACTGAACACCGAAGGTTGATTCTCCTTGAATCTTGTAGGCCGCAACTCGCACGGTTTCAGTGCTTGCAATAACCTCAAATTCATCAGGAATATCAGTAATGGTATCCCCGTGCGACATCCATACCTGGGACTTCGCTGACACCTGTTGCAACAACACTGAACTTGGATCCTTTACCTCCAAATGAGCCCTGCCATACTCGCGTATCTTGGAAGGAGTTACTTTACCACCTGCTTGATGCGCCATCAACTGGGCACCATAACATACGCCTAGCAAAGGAAATTGTCCGCGTAGCCCTTGGGTGTTAACCATTGGAGCAGCGTCATCGCGCACCGAGGAAGGCCCACCAGATAAAATTATGCCAGCAAACCGACCATCAATAACAGGCAAATGGTTGTAAGGATGAATCTCACAGTATATGTTCAACTCCCTTATCCTCCTGGCAATCAGCTGAGTATATTGGGAACCGAAATCAATGATTAATATGGCTTGGTGCATGGTCAAAAATAACCATTTGGCCGAAGTTGAAGAAAAGTTCTTCATGAAGGTTTTCAGCATGATGAAAATCATCCCCCAACAAGAAAATCTTAACTTCTTTGGTCAAAATTTGACCCTTTATGAACTCCAGCACACTACTAGTGCCAATTGATTTTTCCGAAAACGCAATCATAGCATTGAAATTTGCAATAGGTCTTGCCAAAGACAGGAAATCGGAACTTGTGTTACTGCATGTTCATGATGACAACAATCCCAATGAAGTCTTCCGTGACAATTTGAGTCCAAGTCACCAAATGGATCTATGGTCCAACTTTGCGAGAAATCAAGGCTGTAAAGTGAACCCAATCATGGTTCGTGGAGGCATCTCCGATAGTATCCTGGAAACAGCAAAAAAGCTTTCAGCTTCAATGATCATCATGGGCACAAAGGGGGCGGGCAACAATTTGCAACGGCTGATTGGAAGCAATGCCTCTCATGTGGTCACAAACGCGCTTTGCCCTGTCCTGGTGATTCCTCAAGGAATTGAGTCGATGAATATTTCAAAAGTTGTTGTTGCGATAGATCCAGCCATTGAAAACGACCAAACCGTGTCATGGGTATCCAAATATCTATGTACACCCCATACCCAAATGCTTTTATGGTCATCAAGCAGCAGGCAAACGCAGACCGATACAATCGAGTACCACAAAAGATTGATTCAGATCATCAAGCAAAAGGAGCCCGAATGCAAAATTGATAGCAAAGTCAAAGATGACGGCAATGCAGCAACGGAATTGGAGGAATTCTTCAAAGACCTGGATGCTGACCTTTTGGTATTGACAACGCACCACCGTGGATTTATCGAAAAGCTTTTCGACTCAAGTTTGACCATAAACCTGACCCTGCGGGCCGATATCCCCATACTTGCCATACCGCAGGTGAAAACCCCTGTTTATTTCTTTTAAGGGTTTTCCTTTCCATCCAAAAGTCCCTTGAGATACCATAATGATTGAGGTCCAAGGTTCATTATCAAGTCCAAGGCGCTGAGACCCGGAATAAAAGGAAAGCGGTCGCGAAACACCTGGATGTATTCGGGCTGTGAACCCATGTGTTCTGGTGATGAATGGTTACCAATCTGATCAACATCTCGGTTTACAACCTCTCCAAACGCCTCGAATATTGGGAAGTCAACTGAGGTACCCATTGCCGTACACATGAAATGTATTGTCGACAAATTGAACTCCCAAAGGTGCTCGCATCTCACTTCATAAATCGATTTCAAATCATCCTCATAAAAGCCCCAAAAAGCCGATTTCCCATAGGCGGCTTGCAAAGAGCGAAAATGCTGCCTTTGCCAACTTGACCGGTAGCAAATCCGAACATCTTTGGAATCAGAACGATTCAGGTTTTCATGGACCACAGGAATCACCAAGGCCTGTACACCATTTGGCGATAAAACATGCATCCTGGAACGGATGGTTTGCTTTACAAAACGCTCGTTGATGAGCAAACTGGCATTTCCAAAAACCACCTTTGACAGGTAACCGGCAGGCGCCATGTATGAGGTGGGTAGCAGTATCATGATCGAATGAGGACCCAAATTAACGAATAAGCTGCGATTCCTATCTTTGCGGCTCATAGGCACTGAATAGTGAAACCCACATTACCAAAAGGCACCCGGGACTTCAATCCTGCTGAAATGAACCGCAGGAACCACATCCTTGACAAGATCAAAGGTGTTTTCAAACTGCATGGATATGCACAAATTGAAACACCCGCCATGGAGAACCTTTCCACATTGACTGGCAAATATGGCGAGGAAGGTGACCAGCTATTGTTCAAGATACTGAACTCAAGGATCCATGAGTCTTCCAAAAAAGCGGAATTGCTTGACGAATTCAACAAGTCACTGAAGCAAAACACCAACTCCGATTTGCTCACTGAGCGTGCGCTGAGATACGACTTGACCGTCCCTTTTGCGCGTTATGTGGTCATGCATCAGCATGAGATCACTTTTCCTTTCAAGCGTTATCAGATACAACCGGTATGGAGAGCCGATAGGCCTCAAAAAGGTCGGTATCGCGAGTTTTTCCAATGTGATGCCGATGTGATCGGAAGCACCTCATTGTTGAACGAGGCCGAATTGGTTGAAATGACACGATCCGTGTTCAACGAATTGGGAATTCCGGTTGCCATCAAGGTGAACAACAGGAAAATACTTACCGGCATAGCTGAACTCACCGGCATGACCGACAAGATGATTGACTTGACTGTGGCGATAGACAAACTAGATAAAATCGGTAAGGAAAAAGTGATTGAGGAGCTAATGACAAAAGGTTTCTCGCCTGCCGCAATTGAGATATTGGATCCAGTATTCAACCATCAGTCCACAAGTGCAGCCGAAACGGTTCTTTTCCTTTCACAATGGCTTAAGGACTCACCTACGGGTATGCTTGGTGTTTCTGAACTTCAAGAGTTGTTATCCTATGTGGGATCGGATTCCATCGAGATTGACATATCCTTGGCTCGAGGCCTGAACTATTACACCGGTGCGATATTCGAAGTCAAGGCCAAATCCATTGCCATCGGCAGCATTGCAGGTGGTGGAAGGTACGATGACCTGACTGGCATTTTCGGAATGTCAGGTTTGTCGGGAGTGGGAATCTCATTCGGAATCGATCGTATATACGACGTTCTTGAGGAGGCAGGGAAATGGAATGAAATGAATATTGATGGCAACAACACCAAAGTCTTGCTTGTTAATTTCGGTCCTGCAGAGGGGAGCTATTGCACGCGGGCGGCACGTGATTTGAGATCGCACGGCATATCTGTAGAGGTTTACCCAGATAGTGTTAAAATGAAAAAACAGCTCGCTTACGCGGATGCCAAGGGAATACCCTATGTAATACTGGCTGGAAGCGAAGAGATTTCATCCGGGATTCTGACTCTACGAAACATGGCAAGCGGCGAACAGCAAAAACTTCCATTCGATCAGATAATGGAACAACTTAAACAAGGATAACAGCATTTGTTCCATCCAAACGACCATCAAATCATGCCAACGCTCAAAATATCGAATACTGAAATCAACTTTGACGACATCGATAAAATCCTATCGGGTGATTACAGTTTGGAGCTGACCGACGAGGTCCGATCCGAAATACAATCATGCAGGGATTACCTCGACCATCGGATGAAGACCCAACAGGAGCCCATTTACGGAATCAATACCGGTTTCGGAAGCTTATACAACCGTACCATTTCCCACGATGACCTGGGTGCCCTGCAACGGAACCTGGTGATGTCGCACGCATGCGGTACTGGTGATGAGGTACCGGCCGAGCTGGTGCGATTGATGCTTTTTTTGAAGGCAAAAGGCCTCAGCTACGGCAAAAGCGGTGTTACGGTGGAAACGGTTCAAAGATTGGTTGATTTCCACAACTACGATGTGCTGCCTGTTGTTTACCAACAGGGAAGTCTGGGTGCTTCAGGCGACCTTGCTCCCCTGGCACACTTGAGCTTACCATTGATTGGATTGGGTAATGTTTACTACAAGGGCGCATTAAGGTCATCAGAAGATGCACTTGCCAGACACAACTGGAAGCCGCTTGAATTGCAGTCGAAGGAGGGCTTGGCTCTGTTGAACGGAACCCAGTTCATGAGTTCATATGGTGCATGGGCGGTTCACCATGCAAAACGCATTTCCTATTGTGCCGACTTGGTGGCTGCCATTTCCTTCGATGCTTTCGATGGACACTCGGATCCTTTCCACCCATCGGTCCACCGCGTTCGACCACACAACGGACAAATCCAAACTGCGGATAGAATGCGAGAGTTGTTGGAGGGCAGTGAGATTGTAAAGAGGCCCAAGTCACACGTACAGGACCCTTACTCCTTCCGATGCATCCCACAGGTGCATGGCGCATCAAAAGATGCTATTTCATATGTGGAAAAAACCATCCTAACAGAGATCAACTCGGTTACTGACAACCCAACCATTTTCCCTGATG
>JBEAXM010000231.1:0-16070 GCA_041159805.1 Bacteroidota bacterium | reverse complement strand
AAAGAGTTGAACCGGGATACGTTCATTCGAAAAACCAATAACGGCTCGAATGAAATTTATATCGTTGATGCTTACGACTCGCCAAACACCTTGCAGGAAATCGGACGGCTTCGGGAGTTGACTTTCAGACATGCGGGTGGTGGAACAGGATTGAGTTGCGATCTGGATGAATATGATACCGAAGGCTCCGTTTACAAGCAACTGATTGTCTGGAATCCGATTGAAAAGGAAATTGTTGGTGGTTACCGCTACATTGAATGTGAAAAAGCCGATCGCAAGGCAAACGGTAAATTCCGACTCGCCACGTGCGAGCTTTTTGATTTCTCTGAATCATTCATCAAGAACTACCTACCATATACCATCGAGCTTGGAAGATCATTCGTACAGCCGAAATACCAACCATCCAGCGAAAACAGAAAAGGATTATTCTCTCTAGACAATCTTTGGGATGGACTTGGCGCAATCGTGGTTGACCATCCCCATATCCGATACTTCTTCGGTAAAGTTACCATGTACACCCATTTCGATTCCATGGCACGTGACTACATTTTATCATTCATGAATCACCTGTTTCCCGACCATGAAAAACTGGTGTCTCCATCCCAACCATTGCCCATCAAACACGACATGAAAGGATTCATGAATGAACTAACCGGCTTGCCATACAAGGAGGCGCATCGGTTGTTAAATGGAAAGGTCAGGGAGCGGGGCGAAAACATCCCACCTCTTTTCAATTCATACATGAACCTTTCATCAACCATGAAAACATTTGGCACTTCAGTTAACAAGCATTTCGGAGATGTTGAAGAAACAGGTATCCTGGTAACCATTAGCGATATTTACGAATCAAAAAAGGAGCGCCATGTCACTTCATATATGAATGAAAAGCGCAGCTGATAAAATGGCCGACCACATCCAAGCGGAATTCATCTCAAGTGTTAACGAGCACTCAAAATGCCCGAAAGACCATCTCGCGGAATTTGCTTTCATAGGCAGGTCAAACGTGGGAAAGTCATCCTTGATAAACACCCTTGCCAGGAAAAAAGGTCTCGCAAAAACATCATCCACCCCAGGCAAAACCCAAACCATCAATCATTTCAAATTTGAAAACAGTTGGTACCTGGTCGATTTACCTGGCTATGGTTATGCCAAGATATCCAAAACAGAAAGGGAGAAATGGGACCGTATGGTTCGTGGCTACTTACGTAACCGCAAGCAGTTGGTTTGTGTGTTTGTACTGGTAGACTCCCGACTTGAGCCACAAGCATCCGACATCGAGTTCCTCAATCAATTGGGTGAGGATGGGATTCCACTGGCCATAATATTCACGAAGACCGATAAATTGACAAAAAACCAATTGCAGTCGAATCTGGCAGGCTACCAAAAAAAACTACTTAATTGGTGGGAGGAAACCCCTCCTATTTTCCTCACTTCAGCCGACACAGGGTTAGGTCGGGAAGAGATTCTGGCATTCATTCACAAGTATATAGGCTGAACACCAATCCTTACTTCAATACGCCAGCCATCTTTCCAAACCTATCGGCAAAGGCAGTGATTTCAGCAGCGGCTTTTTCATCATTGGTGGATCTGCGATATGTGTCAGCCATGCTCCTGAATGTCTCATAAAACAGGTGTTGCATTTCCTCTACCATCATCTGCTTGGTCCACAAATCTATCCGCAAAGTGCATTTCTCCTTGGAATCCCAAATGGAAATCATCACACTGGAGCATTCCTTTTCGCCCTCCATGCCTGAGTCCTCGGCTCTCCAATGTATGGATTCCGGCATTTTCTGATCGTCCAGCTGTACACTGAAATTAATATCCGATTTCTTCATTTTTTTATTAAGGTTTGTATCCCGATTGCTCCAGGATTTGTACGGAATTCTTATTCTTGATGAGCTGTAAAAGATCAATTTCTCCACTTTGCTCCACATACTTGGTCACAATCCTCCAACCGATAAAGGAGGCGATGCGATCCGGGGCTTCATCAGGGAATCCGGCCGTTTTGGGTGCCTGAATCATGAACTTCGAATAAATAGAAGGATCCTTGCTGAACAACATTTTGTTTTCGATTAATAATCCCCATATCCTGGATTCATTCTCCTTGCACCAATCCAACTCCTTTTGAGTGTATCCCAATAAAGTAGTGTCGCTGATGGAAGGTAACATCTTCTCCACATAAAACAGTTCCTTACCCCTGTGAATCATTTGCGACAGGAAGTCCTTGCCCTCAAGTTCATACGGATGGTCGCTTTGAAACCAACCCGCAATGGCCAATGGCACGACTTGATCAGGCGTCATGGTCTTGCGCTTGAACAAAGGCACGTTCAGCTCGTCATAAAACGTGCAGTTTTTACCCAAAAACATATCGAGACCGATTCCCAAATAACCATGGTCTGTCATGATGGAAATATCAAAAAAGGAGTTCACGCCGATGATCCGTGGAAAAGTGTCTGAGGGAAAGTAATAGGCATAATGCTTTGCAAACTCCTCCAAATCGCTTTGCACAGGACCCATATCCTTGAAAACCGAATCAATATACCGGTTGACCAATTTTACACTGGCGTCGTTTACAAAAGATCTCAAGGCCTCGGCAAGATCTTCGTCATCCGATACTGGAATCTTCAAAATTCCATGGGAATAGTTATCAAAGAAGGTGCCGTATTTCGATCTCAGAAAATCGACAGAATCTCCCTTTGCCATGTACATGGCCAAATCCCTATCCAAACGCTCCAAAACGATATCGGTTTGAATGTCGGACACATCAGGGTCACCTGGATTGCAGGAAATGAACTGGATAGAAGCCAGCAAAAGCCCCGTGACGAAATAAGTGCTGATTTTTGAGTAAAATTGCATATCCAATCGCAAAGCTATGAATAAACGAACATTCCTGTCATTAGTTGTAATTGCGCTTACAACCACTTCCGTATTTGGACAAAACTCAGATACTCAAAAGTTTCATTTCGGGCTAAAGGCCTCCCCAAATTTCAATTGGCTGCGGGTTGATGAGCAGGGTTGGGAATCGGATGGGAGCCGCATTGGCATGTCGTATGGACTGATGACCGAATTCGCAATCACCAAGAATTATGCCTTCGCCACCGGTTTGGAAATCAACTACCGGGGTGGAAAATTCAAAGGCCAACGTTTTGCTAAAGACACCACTTTGGTTTTTGCGGAAGCGAATGTGATTCAAAAGCTCCAGTATGTGGAAATACCAATCGGACTGAAATTGAAAACAAACGAAATCGGATACATCACCTATTATGGACTTTTCGGAGTCCTTCCAGGAGTATTGGTAAAGGCATCTGAAGATGTCGATTTCTCAGATAATCGTTTCGAAGACTTGGAGAAAAACGGGAACCAATCCAATTTCTATGCTTTCAATGCGCATTTGAATGTTGGCGCTGGCATCGAATACAATATCGGTGGTAGCACCTCAGTAACTGCGGGAATCCACTACAACAACGGGTTGTTGGATATCTACAAAGGACCCAAGGATCAGGATCTTTCAGCGCAATTACGGACAGATGCCATTGTCCTGAATCTTGGTATCTTCTTTTGATGATCAAACGAGATGAGGATAGCGTTAGCGCAGATAAACTGCCACATTGGGAATTTTGCAAATAACGCGTCCGTAATCCGTTCCCAAATTGCATCGGCAAAGCAAGCCGGTGCTCAACTGGTTGTATTCCCAGAGCTTGCGGTTTGTGGATATCCTCCCATGGACTTGCTGGATTCCGAAGACTTCATTCATAAGTGTGAAGCAACAATCAACCAACTTGCGGAGGCATGCAATGGTATCACTGCTATCATTGGATGCCCATCTAGAAACACATCCCTGAAAGGGAAAAACCTGTTCAACTCAGCATTTGTCATACGGGACGGAAAGGTTACTGATGTGGTGCATAAAACATTGCTTCCCACCTATGATGTTTTCGATGAGTACCGCTACTTCGAACCGAACTCGGAATTTAATTTCATCCATATCGATGGCTTGAAGGTTGCACTGACTATTTGCGAAGACCTGTGGAACGAAGAGGATGATCCGATGTATAAGTTCTCCCCTTTGGAAAAGTCAGATTCGGAGTCATTCGACCTCATCATCAATATCGCAGCATCACCGTTTGACTACGCACACCGCGAAAAGCGATTGGCCATACTATCCAGAAATGCGAAGAAATTCAAATCACCCGTGGTTTATGTCAATCATGTAGGAGCGCAGAACGACTTGATTTTCGATGGTGGATCGATGGTGATCAGTGCCGAAGGCGGTTTGACACATGAGTCCGCTTACTTCAGTCCAGCCCTCGACATCATCGATTTCCCAATCGATTCTAAAAAAACATCACCATCCACTGATTCGAAGTATGAACGCATCCGAAAAGCGCTTGTGTGCGG
Organism: Bacteroidota bacterium; assembly: GCA_041159805.1. Taxonomy (GTDB): domain Bacteria; phylum Bacteroidota; class Bacteroidia; order AKYH767-A; family OLB10; genus JALRAP01. Next base: position 11,672 of record JBEAXM010000231.1, on the reverse strand, counting down.
GATAAGAGATTATTTTGAAAAATGCGGCTTCAATGATGCCGTTTTGGGATTGTCGGGCGGTGTTGACTCCGCCCTGGTTGCAGCGTTAGCCACTGAGGCGCTTGGCCCCAAGCGTGTACATCCCGTATTGATGCCTTCGGGATTCTCCTCCGAACATTCCATCAAAGATGCCATCGAACTTTGTGACCACCTCGGACTAAGCCATTCCATCATTCCGATACAAGATGTCTTCGAATCCTTTTTGAAGGCAACCGAAAAATCCTTCGAGGGTAAACCTTTCGATATTGCCGAGGAGAACATCCAATCGCGTACACGGGGAACCATACTGATGGCCATTGCCAACAAACACCGCTATGTATTATTGAACACTTCCAACAAAAGCGAACTGGCCGTTGGATACGGAACCCTTTATGGAGATATGGCAGGTGGCTTGTCGGTGATAGGCGACTTGTACAAAACGGAAGTATACGCACTTTGCGAGCACATCAACGAATCGAAACTTATCATTCCGCACAACATACTCTCAAAAGCGCCTTCGGCAGAGTTAAGACCCAATCAAAAGGACTCCGACTCATTACCCGAATATGAAATCCTCGATAAGATCCTTTTTCATCACATTGAGGAACGGTTGGGCATCACGGACATCGTATTGAAGGGATTTGAAGAGCCCACGGTGGCGAAAACGATTCATCTGGTTTTCTCGAGTGAATTCAAGAGATTTCAATTCGCACCTGTTTTAAGGGTTTCCACAAAAGCTTTTGGAACCGGTAGACGAATGCCTTTGGTTGCAAAATACCAATACTCAAACGGCAGGTAACATCCTGCTGTTGAAAATTCCAAACCCATATCACTTCCCTGACGATATGCACTGCAGTACCTTAGTGCAAAAGAGCCATCATGAAAAACCTGCTTGCATTACTTTCAACTTTCCTTTTTGCATTACCATCCGTCGGACAAAACACAGAAGACACCTTTGCAGAAGGTGATGGGGTACTTGCCATCGGTGTAGGTGTAGGTGGGGTTTTCGGTTTTTCCGGATATGACTATCAATCGCCTGCCTTCGGAATACACTATGACCATGGGATAAAAGCGTTGGATATGGGAGCGGTGATTGGCGTAGGTGGCTATCTGGGATACAAAGGCTATGGCTATGATGTCAACTACAGGAATGGAAAGTACTACGATAAGTGGGGTGTAACCATTCTTGGTGCACGTGGATCCTTCCACTACGATTTGCTGCGGGTCAAAAACCTCGACACCTATGGTGGAGCGATGCTGGCTTTTCATATTCTAAACCGAAGAGAGAATTTTCCAAACGGATACCCCTATGAGAGGACTTACTCAAGTGCGTTATACGCATCACTGTATGCGGGATCCAAATACTACTTCAACGACCGCGTGTCCGCATTTTTGGAGTTAGGGTATGGTGTTTCCTGGGCGACAGTGGGCGCTGCTTTCAAACTTTAGATGCAAAAAAAACGCCCCGATTAAATCGAGGCGTTTTTGATTTGTTGATGAACAGGGGTTACTGGATCTCCCAAACATCGCGTCCACGCAGCAGCTTATCCAAGTCACCAGAACCTTTCGAAGAAACAACGTTGTCAATCTGTGACTTCATTCCATCCTCGTAGCATGGGCGGTCTTCCACATAAAACACGCCAAAAGGACGTGGGAAATGATCACCTCCCTTACGGGGATTGTCAAAGAAGCGGCTCAACATGGAGGCCTTTACACGATCTGTCTCATCGTGGATCCACAGATCATCTGCTGAGTGGGTCGACATATCCACAACAACCGGTTTGAAACCATCCAGTTTGATTCCCTTTTCCAGGTTTTGACCAAACAACAATGGCTTGCCGTGTTCAACGAACAAGGTCTCAATCTTCTTGGTTTCCTTGTCGGTGAAGATCTCAAAGGCACCGTCATTGAATACGTTGCAGTTTTGATAAATCTCCACAAACGAAGTTCCTTTATGCTTATGGGCACGGCGGAGGATCTCCTTCAAATGCACAGGATCACGGTCCATGGAGCGAGAAACGAAGGTGGAATCGGCACCCAATGCCAAAGCTGCAGGGTTGAACGGATGATCAACCGATCCGAAAGGAGTGGATTTGGTAACCTTGCCCTCCTCAGAGGTGGGTGAATATTGACCTTTGGTCAGTCCATAAATCTCGTTGTTGAACACTAGCAGGTTCACATCGAAATTCCTACGAAGCAAATGGATGAAGTGGTTTCCACCGATAGACATGGAGTCACCATCACCGGAAACAATCCAGACACTCAGATCGGGACGGGCCGATTTCAATCCACTGGCGATGGCCGTGGCTCTGCCGTGTATGGAGTGCATACCGAATGTTTCCATGTAGTATGGGAAGCGCGATGAGCAACCGATACCGGAGACGAAAACGATGTTCTCGCGCGCGATACCCAGTTCAGGAACCACTGTTTGAACCTGTTTCAATATGGAATAGTCGCCACAACCAGGGCACCACCTTACATCCTGATCGGTTACAAGGTCTTTTGCCGTGAAAGGCGCGGGGTTTGGATTCGTTGCTACTGTTGACATGTTGTTGCCGTTATGATATGGAACGATTGTTTGCGATTGTTATTTTTCAGTAAGGATGCTTTCAATTTTCTCAAGGATCTCGCCAGCTGTAAAGGGCATACCTTGAATTTTATTGTAAGGAATAGCAGGTATCATGAACTTGTCGCGGATGATTTTCACCAATTGCCCGTTGTTCATTTCAGGTACCAACACTTTGTCGTAATTGTAAAGGATTTCACCAAGGTTTTTGGGGAATGGCTTCAGATGACGCACATGAGCATGTGCAACATCATAACCCTTGGCATGTGCATCAATCAGAGCGGTTTTGATGGAACCGTAGGTTGAGCCCCAACCAAGCACAAGAAGCTTTCCTTTAGCAGGACCTGAATCAATGGTTTGGTCCGGTATGTAATCCGCGATTTTCTCCACCTTGGCTTCTCGCATGTGTACCATGAACTCATGGTTCTCGGGATCGTATGAGATGTTACCTGTCTCATGCTGCTTTTCGATACCACCGATGCGGTGCTCGAGACCTGCTGTGCCTGGAATGGCCCATGGTCGCGAAAGCTTCTCATCGCGTTTGTATGGCAGGTACTTTTCGCCTCCATTTTTCTCCTTGGCGAATTCAACCTTGATCGGTTTCAAATCAGCGGACTTTGGGAATCTCCATGGTTCGGCTCCATTGGCAACGTATCCGTCGGAGAGGAACATTACAGGGGTCATGAATTCAACAGCGATACGGCATGCCTCATAAACCGCCTCAAAACAATCGGCTGGTGAGCAGGCAGCAACAACTGGAATCGGTGCCTCTCCATTACGTCCGTACATAGCTTGCATCAAATCCGACTGCTCGGTTTTTGTTGGAAGTCCGGTTGAGGGTCCGCCGCGCTGCACGTTCACAATCACCAAGGGTATCTCCAACATAACGGACAATCCAATGGCCTCACCCTTGAGGGCGATACCAGGTCCGGAAGAGGTGGTTACACCCAATGAACCACCGAAGGCGGCACCTATGGTGGAACAGATGGCCGCAATCTCGTCTTCGGCCTGGAAAGTCTTTACTCCAAAAGTCTTGTATTTGGCAAGTTCATGCAGGATATCGGAAGCGGGAGTGATGGGATACGACCCAAGGAAGAGCTCCAAACCTGATTTCTGGGAAGCGGCAATCAAACCCATTGCAGTGGCCTGGTTACCCATGATGTTGCGATACACCCCTGGCTTCATCTTGGCAGGGTTCACCACGAACCTAGGTGTGATGGTTTCGGTGGTGTCGCCATAATGGTATCCGGCCTTCAGGATTTTTATATTGGCATTGAGGATGTCCGGTTTTTTGGAAAATTTCTCTTCGAGGAATTTTATGCTGTTATCGAGGGTACGGTTGTACATCCAATACAGGAATCCCAACACGAACATGTTTTTGGATCGGTCGATCTCTTTGGTGCCCAAACCCGAGTCATTCAATGCTGAACGGGTCATCTTGGTAACGTCAATCCGGATCACTTTGTATGGCTCAAGTGAACCGTTCTCCAAAGGATTATCTTGTTCGGCTATGTTAGCCAATCGAAGGTTTTTTGCGTCAAAACCCTCTGTATTTGCGATGATGATGCCACCCTTTTTCAACTGCTTTAGATTGGCCTTGAGGGCAGCCGCGTTCATCACCACCAATACATCGCAACGATCACCGGGAGAATAAATGCTGGTACTACCAAAATGCAGCTGATACCCCGAAACACCGGCAAGCGTACCCTGTGGGGCACGGATCTCCGCCGGAAAGTCGGGGAAGGTGCTGATGTCGTTACCGAACAATGCGGCAGTGTTGGTGAATTGCGTTCCTGTTAATTGCATTCCGTCACCGGAGTCTCCGGCGAACTTGATAATAACCCTGTCCAGGGTATCTGATTGATGCGACATGACTGAAATAATGGTGGTTGTGAAGCTGCTTATTTGCGGATGCAAAGTTACGGCAAAAAACAGAGGCAACAGAGCCCCGATTCCAATAAAATGAAGGTTGAAGACCGAGCAAAGTAAAAAGCCCTAAGACACTGGCTTTCTGACCTTTAATTGGATTTGGGAGGTAATGAAAACGACAAATAGCAGATTTTCAGCCCCTGCTCTAAAAAACGCTTCTCATAGGTGGTTTTGATGTCGAGCACCGGATCGGAATCCAACGATGCATACAAGTCTGCCGTTGACACCCTTATTTCAGCACCCGCCTCCATGGCAGCCGCCACTGAAAACTCATATAAGGGAAATGAGTCGGTCTTGAGGTGTATCAAACCACCCTCAACTAAAAGGCCTCGATACATTTCCAAAAACCTTGGTCCAGTCAAACGACTTTTCTCTCTGGTTTTTTGTGGCTGTGGATCGGGAAATGTTATCCATATCTCCTGCACCTCACCGGGAGCAAATACGGATGCCAGATGCTGGATTTGCAAACGCATGAAGGCAGCATTGGTCACTACCTCGTCATTGATGGTCTTAGCACCTCGCCATATACGGGCCCCTTTGCGATCAATACCGATGAAGTTCTTTTTGGGAAACAACCTTGCCAAGCCAATGGTGTATTCACCTTTGCCACAACCCAGCTCTAAAACAATGGGATGATTATTACCAAAAACCTCCGCGTGCCATTTGCCTTTCAAGGGATAGTCGCGGTCGGCATATGCCGATGCGGGTTGAAAAACCCGCTGCATGTTCTCCAGTTCAGCAAACCGCTGCAGCTTGTTTTTTGCCATCCTATTCCAAATGAATCCTGCGAAATTACACATTCGCAAAGGTGTATGGATACATTTACCTTTGCCGTATGCAATCAGGCCGCGCGAATGTTTTGGTAGCCCCTTTGGATTGGGGACTGGGGCATGCAACGCGATGTATTCCGGTAATCGAAAAATTGTTGCAAAAAGGTTGCAATGTGGTGTTGGGTGGCTGCGGGATTGGTTTGGATCTGCTGCGTGAGCGCTATCCCACACTCGATTCCGAGCAACTTCCTTCCTATAACATCACCTATCCCCGCAAGGGAAGCATGACGTTGCACATTGCAAGACAAATCCCGGAAATTTTTCGCGTCATCAGGGAGGAAAAGCGGATGTTAGATGAAATTGTATCTAGACGAGATCTAACACATGTGATTTCCGACAACCGATATGGACTTCACAGTGAAAAAGTCCCCTCGGTGATCATGACCCACCAAGTGCATGTTTCATCAGGCACGAAACTGTCCTTCATCGACCATTTGCTATTCCTCATTCATCGTAACAAACTGGAGCAATTTGACACCATATGGATTGTTGACAACCCGAATGATGATCGACTTGCGGGCGACTTGTCATCGAGCAAAGGCCTACGCAAGCCATTCCAATTCACCGGACTGCTCTCCCGATTCGCAATCATGCCAATGCATAAAGAGCATGAACAACACCCAGACTACACAAAGGTGGCCATCCTTTCAGGTCCGGAACCACAACGTTCGTTGTTGGAAGAAAAAATGAAATCCTTTTTCATGCAATCCACCGAAAGGTGTTTGATTGTTAGGGGAGTCGGTGGCAAGGCAAAAGAAAAAATCGCCAATGTTGATCTGTTCGACTCCATTGATGATCAAACCCTGTTGGCCATGTTGCATCCTGAAACCACCCTGTATACGCGGCCGGGATATTCAACCTTGATGGACCTGGCATTTATCACACACACAAACACCGTTTTTGTTCCCACACCCGGACAAACCGAACAAGAGTATCTGGGTTTGCTGATGAGAAATCGGTTCGGTTACTCTTGTATTCATCAAGATTCATTTCCTAAGGAACATGAGGTTTGCCATGGAAAAGAACTTTCTCCACCATCAATTCAACCACTCGAAGATTGCGTCAACATGTTGTTGCAGATGGCTGTAAAGTGATTGAACTTTATTGCTGAACGGGTTGTTTGTTGTATATTAGCCTCGAAAACGGTTGGTTAAGTGTTGCATCTTAGCCATTAAAAGGGAATCCGGTGTAAGTCCGGAACAGTCCCCGCTGCTGTGAGCCCGGAGTGCGTTTCTCCCTCACCATGCCACTATCGAACCAAATCGATGGGAAGGCCAGGGAGAACGGGTGAGTCAGAAGACCTGCCGATTTCGAATTATTGCCGTCTTTCGGAGGAAAGGATTGGGCGTATCACTAGGGGTGGAATCCCCTTGCGTCCTCTTTTTCCGCCCCAAGGCGAAAGTTTCAGTACCTATGAGGACCTTTATCATTTTAGTTTTGTCTTTGTTTTCCTTCCATGCGCATCCTCTTTTTGCGCAGCAACAGGATACATTGACATTGCCCACTGCTGAAATTTTCGCAGAACGCCCCTTGCTCTTTTCAATTGGCAACTCCACCACTTTGCTGGACTCCGTATTCCTGGCAAGTTCCCAAGGCAACAATCTCGGAGAGTTACTGTCTCAACAATCCTCCTTGTTTGTAAAAACCTACGGTGCTGGAGGATCCTCCACGCTCTCATCCCGTGGAACCGAGGCACGGCATACAGCGGTCTTTTGGAACGGACTCAACATCTCCTCTCCCACCCTTGGCCTGAATGACCTGTCATTGACACCCGTTTCGTTCTGCGACCGGATATTGATTGTTCGTGGCGGATCAAGTGCCATAAACGGCTCCTCCTCCATAGGAGGAAGTGTTCATTTGCTGCCATCCGAGCCCATGTTCGAAAACAGAAGTCTGTTCACCGCTTCCGCGGAAGCTGGAAGTTTTGGAATGATCAACACGTCCCTGTCATCCCACTTAAGTGGAAAATCAGTCGAAAGCAAGACGCAGGTTTTTTTCGGAGCAGCTGACAACAACTTCAAATTCATCAACCGCGCCAATCGCGATTTTCCCGAACAGCGCTTGTCAAATGCAGCAAACACCGGGTTCGGAATCATGCAGGATATTCGGTTCAAGACTGGAGACGGGCAGTACGCTGGAATAAGCGCCTGGTACCAGACCTTATCGAGGGAGATTCCACCATTGATGACCGATCCATCGAGTGAGGCCACACAGTCTGACAGCTCATTGCGCTTAGTTGGAACTTACAAAATCAACAAGGAAAAGTGGGGCTTACATGCTATTGGTGGTTTGTTTTTTGAGCACCAACGTTATACGGATCCCGAGTACCAAATCAAAACATACTATCCATCGCGTACCTTAACGGGAGATGTGGAGTGGCGCAGGATCATACAGCGATCCCTTATTGTCAGTGCTGGTGTCAATTATTCAGGCTCGTCGGCAGAGTTCAAAGAATACGGGATGGAGGAAAGACGCAGGGAGCTTTTTTCCATTTATTCTGGCATCAAATTCAACCATCATGATAAGCTGAAAGCGCAATTGAACATCCGCAAGGAGATGCTTTATGCGAACGCCCCTTCCTTCACACCTCAATTAGGATTGGAGGCCGATTTGTACAGGTCGATATTGATTGTGCATGCTTCAATTGGACGCAACTACCACATCCCATCCATGAATGACTTGTATTGGATTCCTGGCGGCAACCCGGATCTTCTGGCGGAAGATGCTTGGAACGGCGAGATAGGTATTGAAATGAAGATGCCCTCCTTTGAAAAAACAACCATTCGGATCAACGCATTCGGGAGTAAGACAGAAAACTGGATCCGATGGAATCCAACAACAGGAGGCATCTATTCTCCCGACAACCTTCGCAAGGTTGAAACCAAAGGAGGGGAAGTGCTCATAACCCACCGACAATCATTCAGGAGATCCATTCTGGATTTATCGGCGGAATATTCTTTTGTTTCATCCTACATGCTGGAAACCTATCATGCGAATGAAACCCACCTCCTTGGAAACCAATTGATGTACATTCCCAACCATAAGGCCACTGCCAGCATTTTCTACAAGCATGGCAACACATCCCTTGTTTTGAACCATGCCTTCACCGGATCACGTTATACCGATGCCGACAACACACAGTGGCTTGATGGTTATGTTTTGGCCGACTTGCGTTTGGAACACTGGTTTGAACTCAACCGCTCGGCCATTGCAATAACCGGTGGTGTCTTCAACATTTACGACATGGAATACCAAATCATGCCATACCGACCCTCTCCCGGAAGATGGTTCACCATGGGAATGAAATTCACTCACACAAAAAACAAACCTTGAATCTAAAACAACTCTTAATCATGACTACGAAAAAAACGCTGATCGTACTTCTTGCCGCACTGACATTGCAATCATGTAAAAAGGATGATAAGGATAACATTACACCTCCAAGCGGGAGTGGAATATATGTAGTGAATGAGGGGACTTTTTTCGCAGGTAACGGTGAACTCTCGTTCATCAACGGATCCAATGGTGCGGTAACCAACAACCTTTTCCAGTCGGTGAATGGGTTTGCCGCTGGCGACATTGCCCAATCGTTCCATCTGCATCAAGGTAAGGGCTATCTGGTGATGAACAATTCACAGAAAATCGAAGTGGTTCAGATTCCAGGAGTTACCAGTATTGCCACAATCACAGGATTTTCGGGCCCCCGATACATGGCTGCTTCAGGAAACAGGGGTTATGTAACCGATTGGAACAGCAACTCCGTTAAGCAGGTTGATTTGGATCAACACACCATCATCTCATCGATTGATGTAGGGTTATTACCCGAGCATTTGCTTCTATCGGGGAACAAGTTGTTCGTGCCCAACAGCGGCGACAGTACGGTGAGTGTCATCGACATTGACTCTTGGTCATTATTGGGTAACATCACTGTAGGTTTGGGACCGAATAGTATTCAAAAAGATGACCATGGTCGTATCTGGGTTTTGTGCAGTGGCTCATTGGGTCCCGATTACATCGGTGGAACATCTGATGATGTGGCCGGTTCACTATGGAGAATCAATGCGAGCAGTCTTGCCACTGAATTAGTGATGCCAATGGGCCAATATGAACACGCGCTTAAGCTCCAGACCAATGCAAGCGGAACCATGCTTTATTTCCTAAAAGGATTGGACAGCTACACGGGTGACATTTACTCGATGAATGCGGATGACCTGACATTGCCAAGCAGTCCAAGCATTTCGGGAAGCTTTTACGGCCTAGGAGTTGATCCAGGCAGCGGAAATGTTTGGGGGGCTGTAGCACCAAGTTTCACCCAGAACGGCTATGTGCTCAAGTTCGGAATGAACGGTGTAAAATTGGATTCAACAGGAGTTGGGGTAGCGCCTAACGGCTTTGCCTTCAACTGATCGTCATTGCACCCGGGTGATGATGGTTGATGTTGTGATCTCGTTACTCTTGTTGCCTGCACGATCCTCCATATACAACTTGTAGTAGATGGTGTCGTTGGGCCTGAGAATGTTGTAATCGAGATTGATCAAAATATCTCCTTTCAAAGATGAATTGTTGCCTCGCGGTTCCAAGAATGGAACCCGATAGGACAAAGGCGCGCCCAGATTGGCTTCCTGAAACACCCCGTTGTTGAGCTCATACAGCTTCGCATAAACGTCCCTACCAAAGGAATCGGCAGGTGCGGAACCGATATCTCCATCACCATCCGTGAATGAGAACGTGAGAACCAATGAATCGCTACCCGATAGTGATTGGAATTTCTGGAGCGACTTGAAAGCGATGACGGGTGTGACGGGAAATGTCTCGTCTTCAGAACATGAACAGAAGAAACCTGTCAGAAAAACCAAAAGCGCCCAAACACAAGCATTGTTTCTTTTCATAATGTAAATCTAATAAAAATCCGACGGGGGTGTTATATTGGCAGCCCTAAACCCTTTCATATGGCTTTGATTTTACCTGTTAATGGCAGCAATCCAAAATTTGGCATCGGCTGCTTTCTGGCACCTAATGCAACCATCACCGGAGATGTGGCAATGGGCGACGAATGCTCGGTATGGTTCAATGCCGTAGTGCGTGGTGATGTAAATTCCATAACTATTGGAAACCGGGTGAATATCCAAGACCAGGCAGTCATCCATTGTACCTATGAAAAAGCGAAAACCATTATCGGTAACGATGTCTCAATTGGACACTCAGCCATTGTTCATGGTTGCACTTTACACGACCATGTGTTAATCGGTATGGGTGCCATTGTGATGGACCATGCAGTGATTGGAGAGGGAGCCATGATTGCAGCTGGTGCCGTTGTATTGGAAAACACCATTGTGGAACCTGGCAGTATCTGGGCGGGTGTGCCTGCCAAAAAAGTAAAACAGATGTCGCCGGAACATTTCAAGGAATTGAATGGCCGAATTGCCCGCAACTACCTGATGTATTCGAAATGGTACTCGGGGGACGCTGGCTAAAAATCACCTCCAAAGATTTCGCAGCTCCAATCGCACTTTGCCTTTGAAAAATATTCGGGTACTCTTTTCAAATGAAGAGGTGAGATCTGAAACAAAAAAGCGATGGGACCCTGAACGTTTCCTTTCGGCTAAAAGCTTTTTTGATTTCAAAAGGCCTTGTAGGTGTTTGGCAACGATTTCCGCCGAATCCACTATGTAAATTTCACGCTTATAGAATTCGGAGATCTCTTTCCGTATCAACGGGTAATGCGTGCAAGCCAAAATCAAGGCGTCAATTTTTTTAAGCTTCGGCCGCGACAGGTAGTTGTTTATGATGGTCCGGCTGATCTTGTTATTGAAGAAGCCCTCCTCGATCATGGGCGCCAGCAATGGAGTTGCCAACGAGCATACTTTCTTTTCGGGATTCAATGCGGTTATACGGTTGGCATAAGCATTCGACCGGATGGTGGCTCTGGTTCCAATAACACCGACCTGGTCGATTTTTTTCAGCTTTGACACTTGCTCAACAACGGGATTAATAACATCCACAACAATTGCCTTGCCTGCTGCATGGCTCTTTACCGTCTCGAAGGCGACAGAGGAAGCGGAATTACATGCGATCACTATCGCCTTGCATCCATTGGAAAGCAGAAAATCGGTGATCTTTTCAGCGTATCCAATTATGGCATCGGCAGATTTCTCACCGTATGGCATGTGAACCGTATCGCCGAAATAAACAATCGACTCCTGAGGCATCATCTTATGGATGGCATCGGCAACGGTAAGACCTCCAATTCCAGAATCGAAGATTCCAATTGGAGCCTGCTTATCTATCCTAGTGGGCTTTGGGACCGTTGTTTTTTTCATATCCAGTTT
>JBEAXM010000253.1:0-3898 GCA_041159805.1 Bacteroidota bacterium | reverse complement strand
CAACTCCCAATCGCACAGCAACGTCAACGGAGGCATCGAATTTTGCATAATTAACCTCTTTGACCAGCTTGGCTGCGTCTTGAAGTGTGTATTGCTTGTTGCCATCAACTTTTGATACAACAGCTTTTTGTTTTTTAGTCAGTCTTGCCATTTTCTTCTTCTTTTTTCAATGTTGATGAAGATTAATTGCCGGGGAATTCACCTTCAACGGTAATACCCATGCTACGAGCCGTTCCGGCCACCATACGCATTGCCGAATCGACAGTAAAGCAATTCAAGTCGGGCATTTTTGCCTCAGCAATTGATTTCACCTGGGCCCAGGTCACTGATGCCACCTTCTTACGGTTTGGCTCGGCCGATCCCGACTTCTGTTTGGTTGCCTCCAACAGCTGTACAGCCACAGGAGGAGTCTTGATGATGAAGTCGAATGATTTGTCGGCGTATACCGTAATGATAACCGGAAGCACCTTGCCGGGTTGATCCTGGGTCTGGGCGTTGAAACGCTTACAGAATTCCATGATGTTTACACCTTTCGCACCCAGGGCAGGTCCGATTGGAGGTGCAGGGTTGGCGGCTCCGCCTTTTACCTGCAGTTTTATGAGAGCAGCTATTTCCTTTGCCATGTTGTTGATTTGATATTAGAGCTCCTTCCCTATCGTCAGGCCCTGGAACTGGAAGCGAACACTGGGCATGACCGGGTTGGAACCGGTTATTCTTTTTCTACTTGCATATAACTCAGCTCGAGAGGTGTCTTCCGACCGAATATCTTCACCATCACCTTGAGCTTCTTCTTTTCTTCATTCACCTCCTCGATGATTCCCGAGAAGCTATTGAAAGGACCATCAATCACCTTCACCGACTCACCCACTACATACGGGTTATGGATCACTTCCTCCGAATCGGCCAACTCATCAACCTTACCCAGAATCCGGTTCACCTCAGATGTACGAAGGGGTGCAGGTGCTTCTCCCTTGGGACCGAGGAATCCAATCACACCGGTGGTGTTCTCGATGATGTGAGGAATCTCACCAGTAAGGTTGGCCTCTATCAGAATGTAACCAGGGAAATAACTACGCTCCTTGCTTACCTTCTTACCATCCTTCACCTGATAAATCTTCTCCATAGGAATCAAAACCTGTGAAACTTCATCCTGGAGTTTCAAACGTGAAATCTCAGACTCGATGTATTGCTTCACCTTTTTCTCCTTACCGGAGATGGCTCTGATCACATACCATTTTTTCTCGCTCATGATCCAGTTCAGTGTTAGAATGAGGAGTAGATGGCGTCCATGATGGTTTGGAAAACGATGTCCATTCCAAACACAACCAAACCTATGATCAAGGAGGCGACAAGCACCACGATAGAGCTCGATTGAAGCTCGCTCCATGTGGGCCAGGATACCTTGTTTACGAGTTCGTTGTACGAATCGCTGATGTATGCTTTTATCTTGTTCATTTCCCGGGATTCTGTTTTAAGTGATCAGTTTGGTGAGTGATGAGCCCACGGAGCACGGGTGGAGAGACTCGAACTCCCAGCCAACGGTTTTGGAGACCGCTACTCTACCATTGAGCTACACCCGTATTTTACCGATGAAGAATTTTTGGTGTTTCTCCATTCGGCTCCGGATTTCGCTGCGGATAGTGGTCCTTGTTGGCACCTTCCGAAGCGAACCTCAGCCGACAATTCAAGGCGGACCCTGAAACCGTCGGCTGAAGCTTGCCGGAAGAACTGATTACTTGATGATGTCGATAACCTGACCTGCACCAACGGTACGACCACCTTCGCGGATAGCGAAACGGAGACCTTTATCCATGGCAACAGGAACGATCAAGTTAACGGTAATGGTAACGTTATCGCCGGGCATCACCATCTCGCGACCTTCTGGCAACTGGATTTCTCCGGTTACGTCAGTGGTACGAAGGTAGAACTGGGGACGGTATTTGTTGTGGAAAGGAGTGTGACGACCACCTTCTTCTTTCTTCAAAACGTAGATCTCGGCCTTGAACTCGGTGTGAGGAGTGATGGATCCTGGCTTGGCGATAACCATACCGCGACGGATATCGGTCTTCTCGATACCACGAAGGAGCAGACCTACGTTGTCGCCAGCTTCACCACGGTCAAGGATCTTGCGGAACATCTCAACACCTGTTACGGTAGAGGTCATTTTCTTATCCTGCATACCGATGATTTCAACGTTCTCGGAAGAGTTGATTACACCACGCTCGATACGACCAGTAGCAACTGTACCACGACCAGTGATTGAGAACACGTCTTCAACAGGCATCAAGAATGGCTTATCGATATCGCGAGGAGGGATTGGAATGTAAGTATCCACAGCTTCCATCAACTCAAGGATCTTTGGAACCCATTTGCCATCGTTGTTCAAACCACCAAGGGCAGAACCACGGATGATTGGAGTGTTGTCGCCATCGAATTCGTAGAAGCTCAAAAGCTCACGGATTTCCATTTCAACCAGATCCAACAATTCAGGATCGTCAACCATGTCAACCTTGTTCATGAATACTACGATCTTAGGTACACCAACCTGACGAGCAAGCAGGATGTGCTCGCGGGTCTGAGGCATTGGACCGTCAGTGGCGGCCACAACCAGGATCGCACCGTCCATCTGAGCAGCACCGGTAACCATGTTCTTTACATAGTCAGCGTGACCAGGACAGTCAACGTGTGCATAGTGACGATTTTTGGTTTGGTATTCAACGTGAGCGGTGTTGATGGTGATACCCCTCTCCTTTTCTTCGGGAGCGTTGTCAATCGAAGAGAAGTCGCGCTTTTCAGCAAGGCCTTGATCAGCAAGTACCGAGGTGATGGCGGCTGTCAATGTGGTTTTTCCGTGGTCAACGTGACCAATGGTACCAATGTTGACGTGGGGTTTGGAACGGTCGAATGTTTCTTTTGCCATTTTATTGTTTTATTAAACTGGGTTTGTTAATTATTGATTTATTGTTTCATATTCTATTGAACCATTCGGGAGTTGGAAGCTAAACCCTCAGGTTCCGATTATTCATTTGAGCCAATGACCAGGATCGAACTGGTGACCTCATCCTTACCATGGATGTGCTCTACCGACTGAGCTACATTGGCGAAGAGGATTACAGTCAATCCTATTCGTACTGTCCCGACGACTCGGAACGTTTTGGAGCGGAAGACCGGGCTCGAACCGGCCACCCTCAGCTTGGAAGGCTGATGCTCTACCAAATGAGCTACTTCCGCATTGGTTGTTACTCTGCTAATCGTCTTTCCCCGATCTACACAGAGTTGGTGGGGAGAGAAGGATTCGAACCTTCGAAGTCGTAAGACAACAGATTTACAGTCTGTCCCATTTGGCCACTCTGGTATCTCCCCGTCAGTGGTACAAACCGCTGAACAACAGAGCCGATGGAGGGATTCGAACCCCCGACCCACTGATTACAAATCAGTAGCTCTGGCCAACTGAGCTACATCGGCGTTAGCTGGTAATTGCAGTAATTTAAAGAACACCCCCTTTTTTGGGGACTGCAAATGTAATAAGGATATTTTGAATATCAAAGTATTGCGACCAAATTTTATTGCTGTCTGAAGGGGTTTACCAAACAAATGGTCAAAATGTCGATTTATGTTTGATAACCAAATACTTAGGCTAATAGTAGTGGTCATGAGGAATCTTGACCAACCGGCAGTATTTCGATCAATTGAACAATACCCGATTCGAATCAAGCCTGACAAAACGACAAAAAAAGATATTAAAGCCCACAAAAGTTATTGTCATTTTTAATCCTATCTTTGCAGTCCTCAAAAAATTGCTAATCGATTTTTTGTTGACGATGCGGGGTGGAGCAGTGGTAGCTCGTTGGGCTCATAACCCAAAGGCCGTCGGTTCGAGTCCGGCCCCCGCTACTAA
>JBEAXM010000242.1:0-3361 GCA_041159805.1 Bacteroidota bacterium | reverse complement strand
ATCATGCCGACAGTGTTGGGGAGGGCTATATCGCTGCTTCATTTTCCGCACCAATCAAGCTGGGTATTGGATCCACCTTGGTGGCTGGGGCCAGTTACGATTCGCGTGAACTCTTGGGCGCTTCTTGGCAGCAAAAACGATTGTCGGCTTTAACAGTTCCAATTACTTATGTGATCCAATCAAGTGATTCATCCAAGTCGTTGTCTGTTTCTTGCATCAATCGTTTAGGGTATGTTGGTTCGTTCAGCTCAGACGATACGTGGCAATTGGGTGGCGCGGTGATTGGCGGGAAGCGACTTTCGCCAAAGTTTTTTTTGCGAGCCGGAGCGTATGTCAACCAGGAGTTTTTTGGATTTTATTTTTTGCCATTGGTGGGATGCGATTGGAGGATTTCGGAACGGTGGAGGTTGTTCGGATTGATGCCATCCAACATGCGTTTGCAACATCAGTTGAATGAAAGGGTGAATGTTGGAATGTCATTCAGAAGCTTCTCCAATTCATTCAGGAAACCATCTGGCGGTTATGTCAAGGTTTTCGATAATCATCTTTTTGCCTATTGTGATGCAAAAATTGCATCCAAATTAGTTCTTGTAATGGAGGCGGGCTACTCTGATTTAAGGCGTGTGTCGGACCGGGAGCCGGCATTCGAATTCTACACCGATAGTCCGGGTCCAATATTCAAGGTTGGGTTGTTTTACCGTGTTCCGCTTCCATAAATCGAACGTTCACGGAATTTTTAATGGCTTTGGCTTGATGGATGTTTATATTCGGCGCTTCATTTTCTAAAAATGGGTATTGAAAAAGAGATTGGCCAGACCATTCACTTCAAATCTGAGATTCACAAGGTAGCGGTGAACATCCTTTTCACGGCATCGTGGCTTCAGCTTAAAAATGCTGAAACACTGAAGCCTTTTGATCTGACACCTCAGCAGTTTAACATCCTTCGTATACTCAGGGGGCAACACCCTAACCCGGCATCGGTGAACCTATTGATGCAGCGCATGCTTGACAAAAGCAGCAACGCCTCCCGATTGGTTGATCGCTTGGAGGAAAAGGGATTCGCATTGCGAACCACCAACACAAAGGACAAACGTGCGGTTGATGTTTCCATCACTCCCAAAGGGATGGATGTCTTAAAACAGATCGACGACAATATCGGATTGCTCGAGTATCATTTGAAAAGCATATCCGAAGCAGAGGCCAAGCAGCTGAACGATTTGCTCGACCAGTTGCGCGGCAAATGAACCATCGAATCAGAATGACATGTTCAATCCTATTGCCGGCAAAATTGGCAATTGGTCGACTCGCTCATTTGTGATCCTGTCCACGTAAAATACGTTGTTGCGGTTATATACGTTGATGATGCTCGCCGTGGCTTCCAACCTGCTGTTTTCACCCAGCGCAAATTCTTTTTTCAACGAAACATCCATGCGGTGGTAGTAGGGCAACCTTCCTTCATTCAGTGGTCCGTATATGATTCCTAATGAACCGTTCTCTTGGCTAGGATCGGTATTGAGTCCTCCGCTGAAATTCAAATACTCGTAAAACCCTTGTGTCTGGCTGAATGGGAAGCCAGAGCCCATGTTCCAACGGATGTCAAACTGCCAATCGAGTTTTTTACCAAACGTATACGAACCCACCAGGTTCACGTTGTGTCTACGGTCGAAGTGGGGTACATACTCGCGGTATTCATCTTTCCGGTTAACGAAGCCAAGCGAATAAACCGCCCATAGGTAAACACGTTTGTATTCGTACTTCAAGGTCAGGTCAAGCCCCCTTGCGGTTCCTTTTTCCACGATGTAGTCATCGGTGAGCGCATCGGGTTGATTGTCGTCCTCATCGAAAATGTTATCACGGTTCACGTTCGAAAGCTGATCGAAGTTCTTCGTGTATACTTCAATATTGGCAGTGAAGTTCCAAGGTAGATCGAGCTCAAGTCCTGCAATCAGGTGTGTCGCTTTCTGGAGTCTCGATTTGACAGGATCGCCACGGAACTCATCGGGTAGGTTTTCTGGTCCGGATAGGAATCCGTAGAACAGGTTGATCACGTCACGGTCGGAGGCGGAGCTCAACAAATTTTGGGCATACATGCCTCCAGCGGCCTTGATACGGATCTTATCCGAGATGTTATACTTGGCACCGAGTCGCGGTTCGAGGGAGAGCTCGGACAAGGAAGCGAAATAGTGGAAGCGAATGCCGGGTTCGATGACGAGTTTCTGGCCTAGGATCTTCTTGCCGGTGACAAACACACCTAGTTCGGTGGTGTTTTCCTCTTGCTCGGTTTTAGTACCATTGAATGAGAAGAACTCGTAATCGGTTTTGAAGCCAAGTGCTTCAATTCCGTATTTGATTTCGTCGCGGTTCAACAGGTAGGTGAAGTTCAGTCCCACGTTGAACCCGTTAACCAAGCTAGTCCTTGGTCTTGAATCCGCTTCCTCCAAACTGATTTTGTACTGTGAGTAAGCGAAATTACCATCCAGCAACACGGTGGATCCACCTGGAACAACCACGAAGCTGGAGCCGAATCCTTTCGAATCCCATTTGTAATCGGCAATGCCTGCATACTTTGCGCGGTCATTGAAATTGAAACCAAACACATTCCATTTGCTGCCGTTGGCATTGTTGGTTACAATCTTTGCGTAGAGGTCGTTGAAGGTGTAAGGTAGCCCTTCTTCATTGGCATATGAGTACAACGCCTTTGAGGTGCGGTCAAGGAAAGATGTTTTTCCTGAGATGATGAAGGACGCATCGCCTTCTCCTTCATTGGCTGCTTTTTTGATGGGTCCTTCGAACAGCAGTTTTGTTGCGAACGGGTTAGTGGATATTTTTCCACCTAGGCGTTTCTTGTTGCCGTCGCGTGTCTTGATGTCCATTATGGAGGATATGCGTCCTCCGTATTCAGCTCCATAGCCGCCAGCGTAGATGTCAGCGTTGCGGATGATGTCGGTATCGAAAACGGAAAACAATCCGATGCTATGAAAAGGGTTGTATATAACCATGCCATCCAACAGCACCTTGTTTTGAATGGGTGTTCCGCCACGGATGTACAACTGTCCGCCTTGGTCACCTGAGAAAACCACTCCAGGCAACACCTGCAGGTATTGTACCAGATCTGGCTCGCCACCAACCGATGGAAGCTGCTTGAGTTCTTTCGGGGTCACTTTGATCACAGATGCCTTCACTTCGGTTTTGGCTTCCTGTTTCTCTGCCGAAATGTTCACCTCCATCAGGTTCACGGTTTTCTTTTCGAGGTATAGTTTTTTGGTCAGGATTTCACCAGCCACTATGGTTACGGGGGTCGCCAAGCTGTCGTATTCGATGGAGGTAACCATGAGCGTGTAATCGCCGGCGGGAATCTTGG
>JBEAXM010000200.1:0-2685 GCA_041159805.1 Bacteroidota bacterium | reverse complement strand
TCCTTGTGCTTGCAGTTCTTTTTGCTTACCTGATAAATGTTTTCAATTTCATGGATGGCATCAACGGCATTTTGGGTTTGTATTCATTAACAGTCTTGTTGTTGTTGCTTCATGTAGGTTTTATTACGCCTGGTCATGATTTTTCTTTTGTTTTGCTGTTTACCAGTGTATTGTCATTTTTGTATTTCAACTTTAGGTCAAAGGCATTGGTTTTTTCCGGTGATGTTGGTAGTTTATCCATTTCGTATTTGTTGATTGGCGGATTGGTGAGTTTAATTTTGGAAAACAGAGCAAATGCAACCGGTTTTCATTTTACCATGTTTCTTATAATACCAGTATCCATTTTTCTTATGGATTCATTCACCACCATCCTTCATCGACTTTGGCTTCGTGAGAATATATTCAAAAGCCATCGGTTTCATTTGTATCAGATCATTACTCCTGGAATCATTAAATCACATTTAATTGTTTCAAGCTTATATTTTATTCTGCAGTTTTTTATAACCTTTCTTTTGTGGGATGAGGATGATATTCATGTTATAATTCTATTTCTATTATCATTATTGTTAATTTTTTTCCTTTTGCGGCTCCTTTTGCTGAGTAAGGCAAAGCAGATCACTGGAAGGTAAACCCTTCTGAAATTCTTTTAATATGTGTGGAATTGCTGGAATATTAAGTGACTCAATAACTCATTCGCGTAAGGATGATGTCAAGAAAATGCTTGATCTGATTTTGCATAGGGGGCCTGATGGAATTGGATTTGTCGACTCTGCTTATGGTACCATAGGCCATGTTCGGCTTAGCATTTTGGATGGCACAACTGCTGCATCTCAGCCATTTGTATCTGATGGTTTTATCCTTTCCTATAATGGCGAAATATACAACTATAAGGAGCTGAAAAGTGATCTTTCTAGCATGCAGTATGTATCTGAATCGGATACAGAAGTCCTGTTTAATTACCTTGCTTCGTCTGGAATTGATGAAACGCTTAAACGCCTTCGTGGAATGTTTGCATTTTGTTGGCATGACAAGGCAACTGGCGAAACGTTTTTGGTACGAGATCGTTTTGGGATAAAACCGCTATTTTATACGCTGACGCCGGATAATGAGTTGGTTTTTGCATCTGAATTGAAGTCTTTGTTAGCTGTTTGTAAACCCCAATTGAATCAATTCAGATCCACTTATGCGGTTTTGGGAGGACTTGAAAGGGATGGGTTTGGTACCGCATGGAATTCGATCTATCAAGTGCCTCCCGGTCATTTCCTGAAATATAATAATGGGAAAACCAATCTTGTCAAATATTTCAGCGCTTCGGATTACATCAATGAGTCATATTACAATGAATTGGATCGAATGAAACAATCCGATTTGGTTTATCAATTGGATGGATTACTGCGACAAGCTGTTGAAGATATGGGCATGGGTGACATTCCTGCCGGTTCCTTCATGAGTGGTGGTGTTGACTCTGGATTAATCAGCTATTATGGAAAGGATTCCAATCCTGATATAAAGTTGTTCAGTTGTGACGTGGACGGCCATCAATCCGAGGCATTTCTCGCGCGTACAAATGCAAATGCCATCGGTTCTAAATTGTATATGTCCACCTATCGTGATAATCAATGCATTTCTGAACTTGTTTCTTGCACATGGCATTATGAGTCGCCCCTTGTTGTTCATTTCAATGCCATTCCATTGTCTGGATTATCCAAGCTTACAAGACAATTTTCTACCAAGGCGGTTCTTACAGGTGAAGGCGCTGACGAATTATTCGTTGGTTACCCCCACTTAGTCGGAGGTGGTCTTGAAACAATACTTTTATCCCCTTATCGGCTCTTGGATTTTATATATTCTGTTTTACCTGGTCTCAAGCGTTTTAAGGAGAAAAGATCTTTTGGCGTATCTTTTCATAATGCACTGCGAAACACTTCTAATGGAGAATATTCTGGTTGGAGCAATCATGATGATTTAAAAGCATACGATTTTCTCTCTTCTGATGATAGGGACAAGCACCTTCAATCATTAAAGATGATGAATACCCATCTTTTATCCCTATTATGGCGCAATGACCGTATGGGAATGATGCATTCAATTGAATCACGCTTCCCTTTTTTGGATGAACGGGTGGTTCAATTTGCTTTGAACCTTCCATACAGGCATAAGGTCGCATTGGTGAATAGGTTTTCTAATATAAAGCATCCGTTTCAATCAGGTAAGCATTTGGTTCGTATGGTTGCCTCAAGATATCTTCCTAAACAAGTGGCTTTCGGTTCCAAAAAGGGTTTCCCAGTTGATGGATTGCATTTACTTGATATTGCTCCAAACTTTTTTGAAAATGGATTTTTGGCCGAAATCCTTCAATTGGATAAATCCGGATTGAATAGATTTTTTTCAAGCATGGATGGATACACCAAGTCGCTTTTCGGGATGGTTGAAATTTGGGGCAAGCTTTTCGTTGAGGCAAAATCTCTTTCTGAAGTCAATAATGCCGTTTTTGAGAATTTCAGTCATAGATATGCTTGATTCTTGTAAAAATGCATCTACAATTCGCTGTTTTACAGCACTTTTAATTGACAACCCACTCTTCAAAACTTATATTGGATGTAACCCTGAGTACAGATTGGCGTACTTAGTTTCGCCATCAGTTGAATAACCCACATGTTTGTAAGTTCACTTAATACGCCTCGC
>JBEAXM010000162.1:0-3378 GCA_041159805.1 Bacteroidota bacterium | reverse complement strand
GCTACTGGTGTGCCACCATTTACAGAGTAATATAGGGTTACTGTGCTTAATCCTGACTGGTCATCAGCATCAGCATTGATGGTGAATGGCCCCAGATTGTAAACGGTTGCAGGGTAGGTAGGAGCAGTTTGCACCAATGAAGGAGCTATCAACTCACAAGGGGCAGCTACAATTTGAACATCATCAACGAACCACCCGTTTCTTCCACCCGAGCCGTTGTTGTTTCCATCCGTTAATACGAATCTGATCCTTACGTCCGCTTGATTTCCTACGGTTGAGATATCAAATGTCTCGGTTTGCCACCAGCTGGCTGTTGGTACGGCTGTGGTTCCTGGTTGCCAAGATGGATAGCTCGCCTCTTGGAACTTGCTGCTTTGGGTTTCAAACAATCCTGTCCCCAGGTAGGTGCAGTTGTTTGATCCTACGTTTGGGTTGTTGTCGATGAATTGGTTCCAGGTATTACCGCCATCAATGGAATATTCAATGGTTCCACCATCGAAAAATTCCGCCTTGCAAATGGATTTGAATGAAAGGTTTACAAAAAACAAACCCGTTAGGTCAATGGAAGATGTGGTCAGGTAGGAAGTGCCGCCTGGTGCGATGCTCGAACTGTCGCTGTTTGAACCACTGACAAACAAGCGGTTGTTGATAAACCATCCCGGGTTGCCCGAAGAGGTCACGTTTCCAGGAGGGTTTTCGAAATCCTCATTGAATACCACTGTTTGAGCGATGGACTGTAATTGAACAAGTAATAGTCCAAAAGTGCTGATAATGAGTAGTTTTAATCTCATGTTGGTTTTGGTTTTCTGATGCGTTTGGTTGTTGTGTAAGTGCTTAAAAGTAGCTACATTTTGAATTGCTTCAAAATAATCGACAATGCATTTTTCAATTCAATTGATTGGGATGTATAAGTCATTAAAAAACCCGCCATTGGCGGGTTATTGAAATTCCTGAATTTTTTCTCAGTGCATCCATGATTTGTAGTAGGAATCATCGGAAATTGCTAGTGCCTCTTCCGTAAGCCACAAGGGCTTAAAGGTGTCAATCATTACGGCTAGCTCTTTTGTCTCTTTGGCACCAATCGATTTTTCCACAGTTCCTGGATGGGGACCGTGGGGTATGCCACCCGGGTGCAGTGTAATTTGTCCGCGCTTTACATTGGTTCGGCTCATGAAGTCGCCGTCCACATAATAAAGTACCTCGTCAGAGTCTATGTTGCTATGGTTGTAAGGAGCCGGTATGGATAATGGATGGTAGTCGTAAAGTCTTGGAACAAAAGAACATACAACAAAATTATGCGCCTCAAACGTTTGGTGCACTGGCGGTGGTTGGTGAACCCTTCCCGTTATGGGTTCAAAATCATGAATTGAAAACGCCCATGGGTAATTATATCCATCCCAACCAATGGCATCAAAAGGGTGGGTGCCGTATATATAGGTGTACACAATTCCTTGTTTCTTGATCAATACTTTGAAATCGCCCTTTTCGTCGTAGGTCTTTAGGTTTTGTGGCTTACGGAAATCTCGCTCACAAAATGGAGCGTGCTCCTCCAGTTGCCCATATTCGTTGCGATACCTTTTGGGAACTTCAATCGGTGAGAAAGATTCTACTATTAGGAGTCGGTTGTTACTATCATTGAAGTGCAACTGAAAGATGGTTCCCCTGGGAATGATTACGTAATCGCCGTATGAAAAATCTATGCTACCATAAAGGGAGTGAAGGGTGCCGGATCCCTCATGGACGAATATCATTTCGTCGGCATCCGCGTTTTTTAAAAAGTAGTTGGTGATGGATTTTTTGGGGGCAGCCAAGGAGATTTGTAAATCATTGTTTACTAATACACACTTCTTGCTGTCAATATAATCGTCCTCCGGCTGAACATTGAACCCCATCAAACTATAGGCGCGAAGCGACCGTTGATGGGCGATTTTTGGTTCGCGTGAAAATGTTTCTCCAAGCTCCTTGACAATGGTTGGAGGATACAAATGGTAAATGAGGGAGTAAACATTAGAAAATCCATGTGTGGAAAAAAGCTCCTCCGAATACAAGGATCCATCCGGCTTTCGAAATTGGGTGTGGCGCTTGTGCGGAATGCTTCCAAGTGTGTGGTAATGAGGCATAAATGAGTTTTTAGTATTGCGAATTTAATAAAAACGAAGTGTTGGGACATGACTTTGGTCAACTAGCGTAATGCCGTTAATCCTAAATTTATTTTGTCAGAATCTGTCAATGTTTCTTTTTGGATTAACTTTGTTGCGTTGCATTAGTTGATATTTGTATTAAAATTCAATTCAGGCACGCTTAAAGCTTTTCATCATGAAACTTGTCAATTACCTTGAATTTGGGAAAGAACAGCTCGGATTGGTTATCAAAAACCGGGTTTACAATTTGAAATTGGCTGCATCAGTCAAGACTTCCATGAAAATGCCTGACACCATGAAGGAGTTTTTGAAGTCTGGGAGTCAAGTGATGGCCATTGCCAACGAAATAGATCAGCTGATCAAGGAGGGTAAAATGGGCACCAAGTCCTACGATTTGGACAAGGTGCATGTTTTGGCTCCCGTTTCCAGGCCTGCCTCGCTTAGGGATGGGTATGCCTTCCGTCAACATGTGGAAGCTGCCCGTAGAAATCGTGGTGTTGAAATGATACCTGAATTTGATGAGTATCCGGTTTTTTATTTCAATAACCACCGATCTGTCGTTGGTCCTGGTGATGTTTTTTGTATGCCTGATCATTTCGACAAGCTTGACTTTGAGTTGGAGTGGGCTTGCGTAATCGGTAAGAAAGGTATCAATATAAAAGCTGAAAACGCTTCCGATTATATCGCAGGGTTCATGATCATGAATGATATCAGTGCCCGCACCCTGCAAATGGAGGAGATGAAATTGAATCTCGGTCCTGCCAAAGGAAAGGATTTTGCCACAGCACTAGGACCCATATTGGTCACTCCGGATGAATTGGAGCCATATAGGGTTGACCCTAAGCCAGGACACACTGGAAAAAACTACAACTTATCAATGAAATGCTGGGTCAACGGTGTGCAGGTTTCTGACGGCAACACCGCAAGTATGGATTGGACTTTCGAAGAGTTGATTGAGCGCGCCTCCTACGGATCATACATTTATCCTGGTGATGTAATCGGTTCAGGAACCGTCGGAACCGGTTGTTTTCTAGAGTTGAACGGCACAGGCATGTTGAACGACCCTAAGAATTTCAAGCCCCAATGGCTGCAGGAAAACGATGTGGTGGACATGGAGATTACCGAATTGGGCTTATTGTCCAACACCATGCGTCGTTTCGACAGCGACTTTTCAATACTCGCCCGTAAAAAAAGACCCTCGTAACTTTTTTTTGACGCCAATCGCATTCCTTATCTT
>JBEAXM010000150.1:0-3745 GCA_041159805.1 Bacteroidota bacterium | reverse complement strand
GATGAGGTGTATAATACGATGGAAGGATTGATTTGGCACTTCAAGATTGTGATGGGCGAAGTGGATATTCCAAAGGGCGAGGTGTACCACTGCGTTGAAGGTGGAAATGGTGAGTTGGGATTCTATCTCATCAGCGATGGAGGTCGCACCCCATACCGATTGCATTTCCGTCGCCCTTGTTTCATTTATTACCAGGCTTACGCCGATATGATCCGTGGCAGCATGTTGTCGGATGCGATTCTTACCATGAGCTCCATGAATGTGATCGCTGGTGAATTGGATGCGTGATTAAAATTGAAATTGAATAGAACTGATATTAACCGATGAGGCACAAGGACAAGAGCGAAGTGGTATTCAGCGATGATGCATCGGCTCTGATTGCCAAAATCATCAAGCGTTATCCAACAGGTAAGCAGAAGTCAGCGATCCTGCCTGTATTGCACATTGCACAGGCGGAGTTTGATGGTTGGCTCAGCGTTCCGGTGATGGATAAGGTTGCTGAGATACTTTCCATTCAGCCCATTGAAGTGTACGAGGTTGCATCTTTCTACACGATGTTCAACCTGAAGCCGGTTGGCAAATGTGTCATTGAAGTATGTCGCACGGGGCCATGCTGGTTGATGGGTGCAGAAGATATAGTCAAGTACATCGAGCAGAAGTTGAACATCAAGGAAGGTCAAACATCTTCCGACGGCATGTTCACCCTCAAAACGGTGGAGTGTCTGGCATCTTGCGGTACCGCGCCCATGATGCAGGTGGGACAAACCTATCACGAGAATTTGACCACTAATAAGGTCGACGACATATTGGATGATTACCGGAACCGTGGAGTTTGCATTTCGCACTTCGCTAAAGACAAGATCAAGGCATGAGCAGGAAAATACTTCTGAAGCATATTGATGTTCCCGGTATACGAGGCTTGCGTGCCTACCGTGAGAACGGTGGCTACCAAGCCGTGGAAAAGGCATTGAAGTCCATGAAACCAGATGAGGTCACTGAAGAGGTGAAGAAATCCGGTTTGCGTGGTAGGGGAGGAGCAGGGTTCCCTGCAGGAATGAAGTGGAGCTTTATCGCAAAGCCAGAGGGTGTGCCTCGCTACCTCGTTTGTAACGCCGACGAGAGTGAGCCGGGTACATTCAAGGATCGTTATTTAATGTCGCACTTACCTCATGCACTCATTGAGGGCATGATTGTTTCGAGTTTTGCACTTGGCGCCAATACATCCTACATCTACATCCGTGGAGAGATGTTGTACGTGTATCACATCCTCGAAGAAGCCATCGCGGAAGCGTACGAAGCAGGATTACTGGGTAAGAATATACTAGGAAGTGGATTCTCACTCGATTTGTATGTGCATCCAGGCGGAGGCGCTTACATATGTGGCGAAGAAACCGCACTCATAGAGTCTCTCGAAGGTAAAAGAGGTAACCCCCGCATCAAGCCTCCATTCCCTGCTGTGAAAGGCGTTTGGGGATGCCCAACGGTTGTGAACAATGTTGAAACCATCGCTTCCGTGCCGCATATTGTGAATATGGGTGGCGATGAATATGCCAAGATTGGTATCGGTAAGAGCACCGGCACCAAACTCATCTCTGCCTGTGGACACATCAATAAGCCCGGTGTGTATGAGATTGAACTCGGATTACCTGCGGAAGAATTCTTGTACTCCGACAATTATTGCGGTGGTATACGCAATGGCAAAAAGCTGAAAGCCGTAGTTGCTGGTGGGTCATCTGTACCCATTTTGCCGGGCGAACTTTTTCTCAAAACCGCCAACGGAGAACCCCGTCTCATGAGTTATGAATCCCTTGCTGATGGGGGCTTCGCCTCTGGAACCATGCTTGGTTCGGGTGGATTCATTGTGATGGATGAGGATACCAGTATCGTTAAGAACCTTTGGAACTTCACTCGTTTCTACCACCACGAGAGTTGTGGTCAATGCAGCCCTTGTCGTGAAGGAACCGGTTGGATGGAGAAGCTCTTGCACAAGTTCCTCGATGGACATGCCACCTTGCAAGACATCGACCTCCTTTGGGATATCCAAAGCAAAATCGAGGGCAAAACGATTTGTCCGCTCGGCGATGCTGCCGCCTGGCCCGTTGCCAGTGCCATCCGCCATTTCCGCAGCGAATTCGAGGAGTATGTGAAGAACCCATCTTCAATCAAGGACATTCGCCACTATTACCGGGTTAACAATTTGGAACCTGTCATCTGATACACACATGCCGAAAGTAACCATCGATAATATCACCATCGACGTTCCAGAGGGAACCACCATCCTGCAGGCCGCCCGCATGATAGGCGGTGATGTGGTGCCTCCCGCCATGTGCTACTACACCAAGCTGGATACGAGCGGCGGCTATTGCCGTACTTGCATAGTCAAGGTGACCAAGGGTTCCGAAAGGGATCCGCGTCCAATGCCAAAGCCGGTTGCATCGTGCCGCACTACGGTGATGGATGGCATGGTGGTTGAAAACACCATTTCACCCGATCTTCTGGAAGCACGCAAGGGCGTTGTTGAGTTCCTGCTGATCAACCATCCGCTGGATTGTCCCGTATGCGACCAGGCCGGCGAATGCCACCTGCAAGACCTGAGCTATGAACATGGCTTATCCAAGTCGAGGTATGAGTTCAAGCGCCGCGAGTTCGAACAAACCGATATCGGCGATAAGATCAAGCTTCACATGAACCGTTGCATATTGTGCTACCGGTGCGTGAAGGTGGCCGATCAGTTATGCGATGGTCGTGTGCATGGTGTGATCAACCGGGGCGATGTGGCCGAGATTTCCACCTATATATCCAACGCGGTTGAAAACGACTTTTCAGGCAACATGATTGATGTTTGCCCTGTGGGAGCCCTCACCGACCGCACCTTCCGTTTCAAGAGCCGCGTATGGTTCACCAAGCCGATGGATGCACACCGCGACTGCAAGAAATGCAGCGGCAAGGTGGCATTGTGGATGAGCGGCAATGAGATCTACCGCGTTACGGGTCGCAAAGACCGCTATGGCGAATTGGAGTCGTTCATTTGTAACGATTGTCGTTTTGAAAAGAAGAATACATCCGACTGGACCATTGAAGGCCCTCGAAACATTGAAAGGCATTCGGTGATCTCCCAGAATCATTATATGAGCTTGCGTCAACTCAAAATCGATGTTTCGAAGCAAAAGGAACTCGCAGAGAAGGCGCATCGTGAAAAGCAAAACACCCAGTAACCGTACCCGATGGAATTGAATGAATTGATATTTAAAATCATTTTTGTGATTGCGGTGTTTGCGGTGTCGCTGCTGGTGGCCATGTATTCCACCTATGCCGAACGCAAGGTGGCGGCTTTTTTCCAGGATCGTTTGGGTCCGAACCGCGCAGGTCCCTTCGGAATGTTGCAACCGCTCGCTGATGGTGTCAAGATGTTCATGAAAGAGGAGATCATTCCTAAGAACGCAGACAAGGTACTGTTCATCCTGGGTCCTTCCTTGGCCATGATGACGGCCTGTATGACCGGGGTGGTGATTCCATGGGGCAGCTCGTTGATCATCGACGGTAAGGAGTATGTGATGCAGATCACCGATGTGAACATCGGCATCCTCTATGTGTTCGGCGTGGTGTCTGTAGGTGTGTACGGGATCATGATCGGCGGTTGGGCTTCCAATAACAAGTTCTCTTTGTTGGGCGCCTTGCGCGCCTCGTCCCAGATGATCAGCTACGAACTGGCCATGGGTATGTCTATCGTCGCCTTGGTTATGAC
>JBEAXM010000110.1:0-2680 GCA_041159805.1 Bacteroidota bacterium | reverse complement strand
CAATAGAATCATAATCAATTGGCCTCCCATGCCGCCTGATGCGGGTGGGCCTTGTAAAAGGATGTTGCAAAGGTTCATTGTAGATGGGGATTATTTGTTTTTAGGTTGTATATCTGCACTGATGGTTAGCACTTTGGTGTTGGGTTCCGTGTTGGCGATTAGTGTGACTGTTTTGCTGTTCATGCCGGTTTTCCCTTCGCTGTCAAAGGTTACGGCAACACTTCCTGTACCACCCGGTTGTACGGGGTCTTTTGTGAATTCGGGAACGGTGCAGCCACACGTGGCGTTGGCTGTATTAATTACTAGTGGAGCATTACCGACATTGGTGAATTTGAATGTATAGGTCACTTTCTCGCCAGAAATGATTTCACCGAAGTCGTGGGCCTCTTTTTCAAACTTGAACTCAGGCATAGCTGTGTTGCTGGCCTGGCCTGGGTCCGCTGAAGCGGGATTGTTCACCACTTCAGGGGTGATGGGTTTTTCTTCCTTCTTCGAATCTTTGTTCCCATCGCAGGAAACGATCAGCAAAGTCAAAACCCAACAGCTCAGAATAAGTTGATTTTTGAATTTCATGCTTTTTTGTGTTTGAGGTTATTTGGTAATGGTTAATGAATCATTCAATTAGTCCTCTTCCGGTTTTAACAATCTCGCCGGTAGTTTTTAGGTCAGCCACTAATTTATCAATAATCCCGTTGATGAAAACCTTGCTTTTCGGGGTGCTGTAATCCTTGGATATATCGATGTACTCGTTGATGCTCACCTTGACGGGTATCCCGGGGAAGTTCAGTATTTCACCTAAGGCCATTTTCAGCAGTATCACATCTATCAGGGCAATTCGTTCCAGTTCCCAGTTTTTGGTTTTTTCAGAGATCAGCTTTTCGTAGTGCTCATCGTTACTGATGGTCTGGGTGAACAAACGCTCCATGAACTCCTTGTCATCCTCTTCGTCCCGGAATTCGGGCATCAGATCGAATTGACCTTTTTTATCAGGGTGAGCAACTTTGATGGTTTTAAGTACCATGCTGTTTACCAGTTCCAATGCTTCGGCCCACCAGATGTTTTGTTCCTCAAGCGAGGTCATGAGCGGTTCAGAGGCGGTAATGACTTCCTTGAAGATGAAGGTGCACAACTCCACGTCTTCACGCTCGGAATGGTTATTTCCCGATACATAGTTTTTGTATTCCTCACGTTGACGGAGTTGGTGGTACACCTTACGAATCAAATCGATGTCCTTGGTTCCATTGATGCTCCTGGATTTTATTTGTTGTTGGAAATAGGTGTTTGATTTCAAAAAGGAAATGAAGGAGTTTTGGTTCAGATTGGTCAGGTGTTCATACTCCGCTGCAGTCATTCTTGGAGGCAGATCGGCCAGGTAGCGCTCCTCTTCGTCGGCAATCTCCGTAAGGAGATTCAGTAAGTATAAATACAGATCGTAACTCCTGGAAGTGCCTTTAAAAAGGTTATCCAACGCAATCTTCAAGCTTTTATCCTCTGTCTGGTACCATGCATATAAAGCTTGCATGACACGTATCCTCAAATGCCTTCGGCTGAGCATGGTGTGATTGGGTTATGTTGAAAAAGGACTTGGTTGGGATCCGATTAAAATCCGAGTTTGACTTTCCCTATGTCGGAAATCCTTTTTTCAGCCATTCTCGTTGCGGCCAAATAGGTTGGCACGTTTTCCGAAGCGGCGTTCTTAAGAATCTCCAATGTGAAATCATAAATCTTCTCGGTGCGTTGAATGGCGCGTTCGCGATTATACCCCGTTAGCTCAGAGTAAACATTGATGAGGCCACCCGCATTGATCAGGAAGTCTGGTGCGTAAATGACCCCTTTTTCCAGAAGCATTTTGCCATGTATGGTTTCCTCGGCAAGCTGGTTGTTGGCGGCCCCAGCCACTATTGAACATTTTAATTTGGAGATGTTTTCGGTATTGAGTGTTGCACCTAACGCACATGGAGCATAAATATCCATGTCCATGCCATAAAAGTCCGTATCAGTAAGCACCTTGGCGCCTGTGTTTGCAGACACTTTTTTCAATTGCTCCTGATTGATGTCCACTATGGAAACGTCGGCCCCTTCTTTAGTGAGGAGCGATACCAGGTTTTCACCGACATGGCCAACGCCTTGTACCACAACCTTACGACCTTTCAATCCGTCGTTGCCCCACAAATGCTTGGCAGATGCCTTCATCCCCATGTAAACACCATACGCAGTTACGGGAGATGGATCGCCTCCGCCACCCATGGACTCCGGCAATCCTGTTACATGCTTGGTTTCCATGTGAACATACTCCATATCCTTGGTGGATGTTCCAACATCCTCCGCAGTGATGTATTTACCGTTTAAACTGTTTACGAACTTTCCGAAACGCCTGAACAGTGGTTCCGACTTGTCCGCTTTTGAATCACCAATAATCACCGCTTTTCCTCCGCCCAGGTTCAACCCGCTTATTGCCGCTTTGAATGTCATTCCACGGGACAAGCGCAATACGTCGTTCAGCGCTTCCGACTCATTTTGGTATTTCCACATACGGGTACCGCCCAAGGCAGGGCCCAATACCGTATTGTGTATGGCGATGATTGCCTTCAACCCTGTTTCGTGATCGTGACAAAAAACCACTTGTTCGTGACCGGCATTCGACATTGGGTTGAATACGGAATCCTGCTTGGTTGCGACC
>JBEAXM010000212.1:0-12675 GCA_041159805.1 Bacteroidota bacterium | reverse complement strand
TAATCGGTCATACCCTTTTTTGTAATCGCCTCTCAACGCAGGTACCGTATTGCCGATGTCCTCAATTCGAATCTTGTGTTGAAGAAAACCCGGACCCACCAGCACCATGATGCCGCTATTGGGATTCGGTTTCTTGAAGGAAAACACCTTGCCGACTGTTGCGCCTACATGATATCCCCGCTCGAACAGTCTGATTTCAGCGTATAGCCCATCCAACCCGATGATTTGTCCCTCTGGAGTGTATAAGTCTGAAAACAGACCTGGCTCTTTGATGTTGTCGCCAAATAAAAATCCGGTGTTGATTCCAAACACAAAGTTGCGTTTGTTCTTGTAGAGCACCTCCCCGCTGAGCATGCTTCCTGTACCAAAACGGTCGGCCAAGTCACCGCCAGGTTGGTAAACACCAAAACCGATGTTCATGAACGGGAAGCGAATAATGGAGTCCCGAACGCCGCTTTGAGCTACAGCGATATGGCTCGACAGCAATGTTATGGCTGCAACGCAAATGGATTTGATAATGGATTGCACTGGAATGAATAGGAATTTGAGACTCGAAAATTAGTCAATTTTAAGAGGCGAGATTTCTTGATGTTTGCAACAAATTGAAAAACAGCACTTTGGGTCTTTGTTGTCGAAAGGCATCAGTAATAACTTTACGACGTTACTTGCATCTGATTTCCAATTAGTTTCATCATTTTCAGATGGGTGACTTCACACTGAATAACTATCTTTGCAGACCGAAAAACACACATGCAAAAATTAGCGATGGTCGATTTGCTCGGCCAATACCAAAAAATCAAGACTGAAATTGATAAGGCGGTCATGGATGTCATCGCCTCCTCCGCATACATCAACGGGCCAGAAGTAAAGTCATTCCAATCTGAGTTGGAGCAATATCTTGGATCCAAGCATGTAATTCCATGTGCCAACGGAACTGACGCGCTGCAGATTGCCATGATGGCTTTGAAACTGGAGCCGGGTGACGAGGTGATCACTGCTGATTTTACCTATGCCGCAACGGCGGAGGTAATTGGTTTGCTCCGACTGAACCCTGTTTTGGTGGATGTTCTGCCGGATACGTTCACCATCGATCCAGATGCATTGGAGAAGGCCATTACGCCCAAGACCAAGGCCATCGTGCCTGTTCATTTGTTCGGTCAATGCGCACAGATGGAGCGTGTGATGGAAATTGCCCGCAAACACAATTTGTATGTGATTGAGGATACTGCCCAGGCAATAGGTGCGGATTATCATTTCAGTGATGGCACATCGCGCAAGGCAGGTACTATCGGAACCATAGGATGTACATCATTCTTTCCCTCTAAAAACCTGGGATGCTATGGCGATGGTGGAGCCATCTTCACTGATGATGATGTGTTGGCCTCGCGTATCCGGATGATCGCCAACCATGGTCAGAGTGTCCAGTATTACCATGACGAGATAGGGGTGAATTCCCGACTCGATAGCATACAGGCAGCCATTCTTCGCATCAAACTCAGGCATCTTGACGAATACGCTGCCGCGCGAAACGCTGCCGCGTCGTTTTACGACCATGCCTTTGCCAACCACCCTGGTGTTTCCATCCCCGTAAGGGAAAAGGCATCCACCCACGTGTTTCACCAATACACCTTGGTGCTTAATGGAAAGGACCGCAATGCCATGAAGGAGTTTCTGGCAAGCAAAGGCATTCCGGCAATGATTTATTATCCTGTGCCGCTTCATTTGCAAAAGGCCTATACCGATCCCCGATACAAGCAGGGTGATTTCCCGGTCACGGAGAAGCTTTGCGCAAATGTCATTTCATTGCCGATGCACACCGAAATGAACGAGGAGCAGTTATCATACATCACCTCGAATGTTCTGGAGTTCCTTAACAGTTAATAACACAAAAACGGATTACACATGAATATAGCTGTTGTAGGAACCGGATATGTTGGCTTGGTTACCGGCACCTGTTTCGCCGAGATGGGTAACCAGGTTGTTTGCGTGGATATCGATGCTAAAAAAGTGGAGGCCATGCAACAAGGCCGCATACCCATCTATGAGCCGCATCTCGATGTTTTGTTTGACAGGAATATCAAACAAGGGCGTCTTCAATTCACAACTGATCTTAAATCCGCCGTCATACCTGCACAGGTTGTTTTCCTTGCATTGCCAACACCTCCTGGCGAGGATGGCTCTGCCGACCTGAGTTATGTACTCGGGGTGGCAAATCAATTGGGAGGCATTATCGATTCCTACAAGGTGATTGTGAACAAAAGCACGGTGCCTGTCGGTACTGCTGAGAAAGTACGCGATGCCATCGCCAAAACATGCAAGTCAGAATTCGATGTGGTATCCAACCCCGAGTTCTTGCGTGAGGGGTACGCAGTTGATGATTTCATGAAGCCCGACAGGGTGGTCATAGGCACCGACTCCGAGCGGGCAGGAACGCTGATGAAGGAGCTTTATGCCCCTTTTGTTCGTCAAGGCAATCCCATATACATGATGGATACCCGTTCATCGGAACTGACCAAATACGCCGCCAATGCGTTCCTGGCCACCAAGATCACTTTCATGAATGAAATCGCAAATTTGTGTGAGCGTACCGGTGCCAACGTTGATATGGTGCGAATCGGTATCGGATCAGATGATCGTATCGGTAAGCGCTTCCTTTTTGCAGGTATCGGATACGGTGGAAGCTGTTTCCCAAAAGATGTCCAGGCCCTTGCCAAAACATCCGATGATTATGGTTACGAATTCAGGGTCTTGGATTCCGTAATGAAGGTGAATGCAACGCAGCGCACCATCATCTTCGATAAAATCATGAAGCATTTCAGCAACGATATCCGTGGAAAGCGCATTTCGGTATGGGGTCTTGCATTCAAGCCCGACACCGACGATATCCGTGAAGCGCCCGCGCTGTTTTTGATTCAAAAGCTTTTGGATGCCGGCGCATCTGTTTCTGTATTTGATCCTGAGGCCATGCCCAATGTGGAGAAGATATTCGGCAGCCGTGTCAACTATGCAAAGGATCAGTACGATTGTTTGAATGGTTCGGATGGGTTGCTCATTGCAACCGAGTGGGCGGTGTTCCGCACCCCTGACTTTGAATTGATGTCCAAGGCAATGAACTCCAAAGTGATTTTTGATGGCCGTAACCTTTACGAACCAAACAAAATGCAACAGCTGGGCTTTCATTATGAAAGTATTGGCCGACAAACTGTAAATTCCAATTGATATGTCTGATCGGAAAAGAATACTCATCACAGGAGCTGCTGGTTTTCTCGGCTCACATCTTTGCGATCGTTTCATCAAGGAGGGGTACCATGTTATCGGCATGGATAACCTGATCACCGGGGATTTGGTTAACATTCAACATCTGTTCAAACTCGAGCATTTCGAGTTTTACCACCATGATGTAAGCAAGTTCGTGTTCGTGCCGGGTGAATTGGATTACATCCTGCATTTCGCCTCTCCTGCCAGTCCCATCGATTACTTGAAAATTCCCATCCAAACGTTGAAAGTGGGTTCATTGGGTACTCACAACCTGCTTGGTTTGGCGCGCGTGAAGAAGGCGCGCATCCTGGTGGCATCCACTTCTGAGGTTTATGGTGATCCAACCGTACATCCTCAAACGGAAGATTACTGGGGTAATGTGAATCCTGTTGGACCACGAGGTGTGTATGATGAAGCAAAGAGGTTCCAGGAGGCCATCACCATGGCATATCATACCTACCATGGATTGGAGACCAGGATTGTGAGGATCTTCAATACATATGGTCCACGCATGCGTTTGAACGACGGACGTGTTTTGCCTGCATTCATCGGACAAGCTTTGCGCGGCGAGGATTTGACCGTGTTCGGTGATGGATCACAAACACGTTCCTTTTGCTATGTCGATGATCTCATCGAAGGGATATACCGTTTGCTGATGAGCGACTATGTTTATCCTGTGAACATCGGCAATCCATCTGAAATCACCATCAGGGAGTTTGGTGAGGAGATTCTGAAGCTAACCGGTTCGGACGTCAAGCTGATCATGAAGCCGCTCCCGCAGGACGATCCCAAGCAGCGTCGGCCAGACATTTCCAAAGCCAGGGAAATCCTGGGTTGGGAGCCGAAAGTCGATCGTGCAGAAGGGCTACGCCGCACCTATGAATATTTCAAGTCATTGCCCAAAGAGGAATTATATAAAACCGCTTATCGTTTCAGCTGATGTCCAACAACGATTATTTTGTTCATGAATCATCCTACGTGGATGAGGGCTGTGTCATTGGCAACGGCACTCGCATCTGGCACTTCTCGCATATCATGAGCGGTTGTAGGATTGGCGAGGCATGTAACATCGGACAAAATGTTGTGATTTCGCCTGGTGTGGTGCTTGGCAATAATGTGAAGATTCAAAACAACGTATCCGTTTACACGGGCGTGAAATGCGAAGATGACGTGTTTCTTGGCCCGAGCATGGTCTTTACCAATGTCACTAACCCCAGAAGTGCTGTGAATCGCCGCGGCGAATACAAGGAAACCATCGTTAAAAGAGGTGCCTCCATTGGTGCCAACGCGACCATTGTATGTGGATATAACATCGGAGCTTATGCATTCATTGGGGCCGGTGCCGTAGTAACAAAGGATGTTCCTGATTTCGCCCTGGTGATTGGAAATCCCGCCCGTCAAAGTGGATGGATGAGTAAATACGGGCATAAGCTTTCATTCGGCGACGATGGAATGGCGGTTTGCCCGGAGAGCGGAGAGCGTTACAAGTTGGAAAATGGCCGTGTGTCGGCTTTGGAATCATAGATATGTCAGAAAAAATCCGTTTCGCAATCATCGGTCATGGTCACATCGGCAAACGACATGCTGAAATGGTGCGTCGTGATCCGGATGCCCAACTTGTGGCTGTATGCGACATCGCAGATCAGGATGTTTCGGCATTGGATGTGCCTTTTTTCAAATCAGCAGAGGAATTGTTCCGGTCCGGACTGCCATTTGATGTGGTAAATGTTTGTACGCCCAACGGAATGCATGCGCCCCATGCCATGATGGCCATACAAGCCGGCAAGCATGTAGTGGTGGAAAAACCGATGGCTTTGTCAAAGGCCGCTTGCGAAGAACTCATTCATGCGGGCCTAGCCAAGGGAGTGAATATTTTTTGCGTGATGCAAAACAGGTACTCGCCACCTGCAAAATGGCTCAAGGAGGTTGTTTCGAATGGAACATTGGGTGATGTGTACATGGTTCAGCTGAACTGTTACTGGAACCGTGATGACCGTTACTATAAGAAAGGAGGATGGAAAGGTACTGCTGATATGGATGGCGGCACATTGTTCACCCAGTTCTCTCATTTCATTGATATCATGTATTGGGTGTTCGGTGATATCACCGACATACAAGGCAAGTTCGCCGATTTCTGTCACCAGCAATCAACCGACTTTGAAGATAGTGGGATGGTGAATTTCCGTTTCCTCAAAGGTGGCTTGGGCTGTATCAACTATTCCACAGCCGTATGGGATTGCAATATGGAGTCATCCATCACCATCACAGGCAGCAAAGGGAGTTTGAAGATCGGAGGTCAGTACATGAATGAGGTGGAATACTGTCACATCAAGGACTACATCATGCCACAGCTTGAGGAGTCGTCACCTGCCAACGACTATGGTGCTTACAAGGGTTCCGCCTCCAACCATCACTTCATCATCCGTAATGTCATAGAGACCTTGCAAGGTCGAACAACCATTACCACCAATGCGTTGGAGGGTTTGAAAGTGGTTGAAATAATCGAATCCATTTACGACCTACGTAACAGGTCTCAATCAATTAAGTGATATCATGCTTAAAGAGATTTTATCAGGTGAAAAGAAGATCGGTGTGATCGGTCTGGGATATGTTGGCTTACCCATAGCACTCGAGTTTGCTAGGAAGGTTGGTGTGATCGGTTTCGACATCAACGCCAAGCGCGTTGAAATGATGCGCAACCGTATTGATCCCAGCGGTGAGCTGGAGCCCGAGGCGTTTGATGGATGCAACATCACCTTCACCGACTCGGAAGAGGTGCTTAAACAGGCTTCATTCTTCATTGTGGCAGTTCCCACGCCTATCGATGAACACCGTTTGCCTGACTTGAAGCCGGTGTTGTCTGCATCGTCCACAATAGGTCGCGTACTGAAGAAAGGTGACTATGTTGTTTTTGAATCCACCGTTTATCCAGGATGTACGGAAGAGGATTGTTTACCTGTGATTGAGGAGTTGTCGGGTTTGAAATGCACCACCGATTTCAAGCTGGGCTATTCACCCGAACGCATCAATCCGGGCGACAAGGAGCATACTCTGCCCAAGATCGTGAAGGTTGTTTCCGGATGTGATGCCGAGTCGTTGGAGGAAATAGCAGGCGTGTATGAACTGGTTGTGATGGCTGGTGTGCATAAGGCCTCTTCCATCAAGGTGGCGGAAGCAGCCAAGATCATCGAAAACACGCAGCGTGACGTGAACATTGCGCTTATGAATGAGCTGTCCATCATTTTCAACAAGATGGGTATTAACACCTTCGAGGTTTTGGAAGCCGCAGGCACGAAATGGAACTTTTTGAAGTTCAAGCCAGGTCTCGTAGGTGGTCATTGCATTGGTGTTGACCCGTACTACCTTACTTATAAGGCACAGGAGCTCGGTTACCACGCCCAGATCATCAATAGCGGTCGCAGTGTGAACGACTCCATGGGCTTTTATGTCACCAAGCAAACCGTTAAGAAGCTGATTGCAGCAGGCAAGGATCCCGGGAAATCGAAAGTATTGGTCATGGGTGCCACCTTCAAGGAGGATGTGGAGGATATACGTAATTCAAAAATCGCCGATGTGGTGAATGAATTCATATCATTCGGAGTCAAGGTCCATGTGGTGGACCCGCACGCCGACTCGGAGGAGCTGATGCATGAGTACGGTTTCGGTCTGGTTCAAGAACCCGACAACGATTATGATGCCATCATTCTTGCCGTGAATCACAAGGAGTATACGAGTCTTGACGAGGCCTCTATATCAAAATTGTGCGCCGATAATGCAGTGGTGGTTGATTTGAAGGGCGTTTTGAGAGGTAAAATACACCAGTTGACCTATTGGAGTTTGTAGATATTGAAGATGGATTCAAAAGGTAAGGTTTTAGTCACAGGTGGTGCAGGTTACATTGGCACCCATACGATAGTGCAACTGATCGGATCGGGCTATGATGTGGTGGTGGTTGATGATCTTTCGAACTCACACGAGTCTGTTCTGGATGATGTGGCACGTATCACTGGCAAAAGGCCAACAGCCATGTTCTTCGACCTGTGTGATGCTGCCCAAACAGATGAATTGTTCGCCACACATCGTCCATCGGCTGTTATTCACTTTGCAGCAAAGAAGCTGGTTGGTGAATCTGTGCTGAATCCTTTGTTGTATTACAAGACAAACATTTTGTCACTGATCAATGTAATTGAGTCAGCGATACGATTCGATTGCATGAAATTGGTTTTCTCATCCTCTTGCTCGGTGTATGGCCAACCTGAGGAAAATCCGGTTTCAGAGCTCACCCCGTTGCAAAAGGCCGAATCCCCTTACGGAAACACCAAGCGTATTTGCGAGGAGATTCTTGCTGATACGGTCAAGGCAGCAAAACTACAAGTGGCCTCGCTGCGCTATTTCAATCCCGTTGGAGCCCATGAATCCGCCTTGATCGGTGAATATCCCTTAGGTGTTCCTTCCAACTTGATGCCTGTGATAACCCAAACGGCCATAGGTAAGCGTGATTCATTCAGCGTTTTTGGAAGTGATTATGATACGCCGGACGGTACATGCATCAGGGATTACATCCACGTGATGGATCTGGCTGATGCGCATGTTGCCGCGCTACGTTATTTGGAAAACTCTAAACGGGATGGCTTTGTCTCCACATTCAACATCGGAACGGGGAACGGAATATCAGTTAAGCAAATGATAAATGCTTTTGAAAGGGTGAACCAGGTCTCCTTGAACTATCAACTATCGGGACGTAGGGCAGGGGATGTGGTTCAGGTATGGGCCGATAACACCAAGGCGTTGAAAGAGCTTGGATGGGCGCCCACCCGTGGGCTGGACGACATGGTGCGTAGCGCATGGAAGTGGGAATGCCATTTGAAGGAGATACAAATCAAGGAGGAGCACTCATGAGAATTCTGATAACTGGAGGAGCTGGATTCATAGGTAGCCATGTGGTTCGCAGGCTCGTTAACCGTTATCCTGGCTACCATATTTTGAACTTGGATGCATTGACCTATGCAGGAAACCTGGAAAACATCAAAGACCTCCAGAGCGCTCCCAATCATACGTTCATCAAAGGTGATATCACGGATGCCGAATTCATCGATGGTGTATTTGCATTGGAGAATATTGACGCGGTCATCCATCTGGCTGCTGAATCACATGTGGATCGAAGCATCTCCGATCCGCTGGTATTCGTTAAAACCAATGTGCTGGGCACGGCAACCTTGTTAAACGCCGCAAGAAGGGCGTGGTCGGTTGATGGAGGTTTTAAAAACGGTTCGAGGTTCTATCATGTCTCTACTGATGAAGTTTACGGCTCTTTGGGTGAAACCGGATTCTTTACCGAGTCTACGCCTTATGATCCACGGAGTCCTTACTCCGCATCCAAGGCATCGTCAGACCATTTGGTTCGCGCTTACGGTCACACCTATGGGATGCCTGTGGTCATCTCCAACTGCTCCAACAACTACGGCTCACATCATTTCCCTGAGAAGTTAATACCGCTCATGATCAACAATGTGGTGAATTCCAAGCCGCTTCCCGTTTATGGAAAAGGTGAGAATGTGCGCGATTGGTTATGG
Source organism: Bacteroidota bacterium (assembly GCA_041159805.1). GTDB lineage: Bacteria > Bacteroidota > Bacteroidia > AKYH767-A > OLB10 > JALRAP01. The sequence continues at coordinate 3,844 of JBEAXM010000212.1, read as the reverse complement.
GTGGAGGATCATGCATCTGCAATAGATGTCATCTTCCATAAGGGTGAAAATGGTGAGACTTACAATATCGGCGGTAACAATGAGTGGAAAAACATTGATCTGGTCATGTTGTTGTGCAAGCTCATGGATGAGAAACTCGGTCGAGAAGCAGGCACTTCCGCAAAGCTGATCACCTATGTCAAGGATCGTGCAGGACACGACCATCGTTATGCCATTGATGCTTCCAAGCTCAAGCGTGATCTGGGGTGGGAGCCATCCATTCAGTTTGAAGAGGGGTTGTCCAAAACCATAGATTGGTATTTGTCCAACCGCGAATGGATCGACCATGTCACATCCGGCGAGTATATGAATTATTACGAAAAGCAATATCATTCCCGCCACTGAAACCCGAAGCCGAACATGTTTCATAACAACGATATCAAGGACAAGTCCTTTCTGATTACAGGTGGCGCCGGCTTTATCGGCTCCAATATTGCCGATTACCTCATCAACAATGGCGCTCGATTGGTTCGGGTGCTCGACAACATGAGCAACGGCTTCATGGTGAATGTGGAGCCTTATCTGGGATTGGCATCTTATGAATTCATCCACGGCGACATAACAGACATGGATACTTGCCGCCGAGCATTGGATGGAATCGACATGGTAACACATCAGGCGGCTCTGGGCTCTGTTCCACGATCCATCGCACACCCTGACTTTACCCATGCATCCAATGTGAATGGCTTTTTGAACATGCTGATTGCTGCTCGCGACGCCAAGGTGGAAAAGTTTGTATATGCCAGTTCATCCTCTGTTTACGGCGATATCACCGATTCTCCGAAGGTGGAGCATCGTACTGGAAAACTGCTTTCTCCTTATGCCGTCTCCAAGATGACCAATGAATTATATGCGGGTGTTTTTGGGCATAATTACGGAATGAAAATAATAGGACTTCGCTATTTCAATGTATATGGGCAGCGTCAAGATCCTTCGGGACCCTATGCCGCAGTCATACCCTTGTTCATGGATGCAGTGCTGAACAACAAGGATGCTTTTATCAATGGCGATGGTGAGCAAACACGTGACTTCACGCATGTGAGCAATGCGGTGCAAGCCAATATCCGTGCCTTGTTCACCGGTAACCAGGAAGCATTCGGCAGGGTATACAATGTGGCAGTGGGCGAAAGCATTACGGTGAACCAGTTGTTCGACGAGATTGCCTCTATCGCTGGAAAGCAAATGAAGCCTGTTCACCGTTCCGATCGCCCAGGTGATGTTCGCAGCTCGCTGGCCGATGTATCCCTGGCGCGTCAATATCTCGGATATGAACCACAGGTTCGCATCCGTGAGGGACTCACCCAAACCTTTGAGTGGTTCAAGGCCACCTATTAAGCATGGCATCCATTTTCAACATATTCAGGAAAAAATCACCACCGCTGCCAGACTACTCATTGCTTGGCACCGATATGCATTCGCATCTGTTGCCGGGGTTGGATGATGGCGCAGCGGATCTTCAAGCGTCATTGAAACTCATTCGTTCATTATATGAGATGGGTTTTAAAAAATTCTGGTGCACCCCTCATATCATGAGTGATTTCTACAGGAATGACGCATCCTCTATCATGCCGGCATTGGAATCTGTTCGTGAAGCTTTAAAGGCTGAAGGAATACCTGTTGAGGTTTATGCAGCGGCTGAGTATTATTTAGATGATGGTTTCATCAAGAAGCTGGCCGACGAAAAATTGTTGACCTTGGGCGAGAAGCATTTGCTGTTTGAGGTTTCATATATCAATGCTCCTGAGAATATCGACAAGGTCATTTTCGATATGCAGTTGAAGGGCTATCGTCCCATCATGGCGCACCCGGAGCGATATCCTTTCTGGTATCGTGACTTTGAAAAGTATAAGACCTTCCGCGATCAAGGCGTGCTACTGCAAGTGAACATGAACTCGCTCAGTGGATACTACGGACCCGATGCAAAGGCAATCGCTTTGAAAATGGTGGACGAGGGAATTGTTGATCTGCTTGGTACCGATTGCCATCATGAGCGACATTTGGAGGGTTTGCGCAAGGGTCTCAAGGAGCCAGCCATGCGAAAGCTGTTGGAGCAAACCTCCCTGTTCAACGCATCGCTTTAAGGTGTTTGGTTCGACTTAATTCCATAACCGAAGTCAAAAACTCATTCGGAATCCTTATCTTTACCACATATCGGTGCTTTCTAGATGCGTTTTCGCCTCAGACGGCCTCGCATCAACAAACAACCAAAAAAACAAATTATGAAAATTGAAATCAACAAAGTGGTTTCCGTAACGTATAGTTTGGAAGTCAACACCGATGGTGCTGAAAAGCAGCATATCGAAACTGCAGGCAAGGATCATCCACTGACATTTTTGTTTGGATCAGGCGGACTGATTCCCGCGTTCGAAGAGAATCTTTTCGGAAAATCGATTGGCGATGGATTTGCATTCAGCATCGATCCTGAGAATGGTTACGGAGTTTATGATCCGAACGCTTTGGTGGAGTTGCCCATGGATCTTTTCAAGGTTGATGGAGTGATTGACATGGAAATGATTCGTGTTGGAAATATGATTCCCATGAGCGATCCACAAGGCAACCGGTTGGATGGAAAGGTCATGGCGGTAACAGCCGAAAGTGTGCAAATGGATTTCAACCATCCATTGGCAGGTCATCATTTGCACTTCTCAGGTGAGGTGATCGAGGTTCGTGATGCCTCAGCTGAGGAGCTCGCCCATGGTCATGCCCATACGGGCCACAACGGTCACTGATTCACTCTTGATTCAATCACGAAAGTCCGTATCAAACTGATGCGGACTTTTCTTTTTTTCGGTAAGTGAGCATGCTGAAAACCACTCCAGCAACAACCAATGCCATCCCAAACATGGTGCTCCAACTGTACAGTTCGTCGAAAAGGAAATATCCCGCCAAGGTGGCATAAATCACACCAATGTAATTCAGGATGGAAACACCCGCCACCTTTTCCATTTGCAGCGATTTGGTCATGTTCACTTGTCCGAGTTGTGTGAATAGTCCTACGAGAATCAGGTTCAGCCAATCCCAGCCGGTAGGCATTACAAAAACCGGTGCGGTGAAAAACAGTCCCGTGATGGTGCCAAGTAATTGGAAATGGAAAACCACCACCAACGGGTGTTCCTTGTCTTTGATGGCTCGGATGGTGATGTATGCAAATGCCGAACCCAGTGCGGAGAGTATGCCGATGAGGATGTAGAAATTCTCCGCTTTGTTGCTTACGCCTTGAATGATGATTACTCCGATGAAGGAGATGATGAAGAACAGCCATTGAGAGGTTCTTACTTTTTCATTCAACACATAAACTGCCAGGATGGTGGTGAAGATGGGTGAGAGGTATTGAATGGTAACGGCTGTTCCAAGTGGAAGATGTGCAATGGTTGCCACATAGGCCACAAGTGAAGTGGTTCCGAAAACTCCGCGTAGTAATAGCAGCCGACGATTGGTGCCTTTCCAATCCACTCCTTCGCTTCGTAAGTACCACAGACATATCAACAAGGAGATTCCGCATCTGAAAAACACCACCTCCATTGTAGGGAGGTGACTCACTGCTTTGATGAAGATGTTCATCAAGGCGAAGTAAAAGGTGGCCAGCAGCATATGCCGGGCACCAGGCGAAATAAACGGCTTCACTGCAGTCATGAGGAGGCGAAATTAAATGAATTAACGAGTAACGGTGGATTTGGGGTTTGTTTTGAGAGCTACAAGCGCGATTGATCGCCTAAATCAAACCCGTGGCAATCCATTTGGATCCCTTTTATCCGTGCTCCAAGAACATATTCTGATGGAATTCCTATTAATTTAGCATCATGCC